>JBGPHO010000030.1:0-14872 GCA_041484425.1 Gemmatimonadaceae bacterium | reverse complement strand
CGCGCGACGGAATCCCGCGAGCATAGGCGCGACCGCGATGGTTAGCTCCGCGTCGGTCTCAGTGGGAAGGCGGTGAGGGTCCTCGTAGGCGACGACCCACGAGCGACAATCGGTGCGGTGACGCTCTCTCCAAGTGACTGATGCTGAGTCTCGCACCGATTCGATCGGACCACCAACGAGCGAGAGACCGGAGCCGCAGAGGACCCTCTCCGCCGTACCGGAGAAGACCTCCCGCAGCTGAAATCAGACGGCTGAGCGAGGCAGAGCAGGAGTCAGGCGCGCGGCGTCCGGTGAAGCGTTGTCGGCGTTCGCGGCGGCGTAGCGCGCCAGGACTGTGCGGTGGATATCGCGGGCATCCTCGAGCGATTCGCCCGCGAGCCCCAGCCGCTCCGGCGAGATGATGAATGGATAAACCTGGTCGCCGCCGGCCGAGCCGTGAGCGCCGACCTGATCGTCGAACGAGATGATGTCGTAGCCGTCGAACGTGCCGAACAAAACGCAGTCGCCCGCGTTCGGCTGGTTCACCAGCGACTCCACAGCTCGCAGCACGTACGGCTCGGTCCCGAAGATCTCGAGCGGGTTCTCGCCGGAGATGATCCGGATCTGCCCATCGCTCAGAATCGCGCGGCCGTGCTTGCCCGCCAGATTCACCCCGCCACGCGAGACCGTGGCCACGAGGCCAATGCCCGGATGCGCAACGAGCTGTTCATGGAGTCTGGCCCAGCGCGCGTCGGCCGTGATCTGCTCCAGCGAGAGCCGCTGCTCCGTCGCCGCGAAATACAGGAGCGCCAGACAGGAGCTGTAGGTCACGACGACATCGTTCGTTCGGTCGACGCGATACTTCTCTGGGAAAATGATCTCGCGCAACCCATAGCGACTTCTTAGCCAGTCGCGGAATCTGCGGATGCCGCTTCTGGCGCCGAACGAAGCCGGCGTCAGCTGCGCGACGGCCTCGACTACCTCGGGGCCGATGTCGGAGTACTCGGTATTCTCCGCGAAGCTGGCCAACGACCGCGGCGCCTGTGCGCCCTTTACCAGGGTCTCGTCGAGAATCCGCTGCACCGTCGCGCCTAGCGACTCTCCGTACTGCACCCGGTAGCTCAGGGCCGGCGTCATTCCATGGTCGGAGAGAATGACGAGATCGTAGCCGCGTCCCCCTGCCAGCTGTGCCATTCTCCAGATCTCGGAAATACGCGCATCGGTTCGGCGCAGGTCGACGAGTGCCTGCTTGCTCGACGGACCGAAGTGGTGCGCGAGCTCGTCGTATTGCATGAACGTGCTGTATATGATGGGAACGCCCAGATAGACATCGAGCAAAATCGCCATCGTCTGCAGCTCGCGCACGACGACGTTGCTCAGTATGCGGATGAACGGAAAGATGCCTTCCGAGTGCGTAACCCTTCCCGCCAGCTCGCCGCGCGCCCGCTCCCATTCCTCGAGCAGCCACTCGAAAGCCCCCTGAAAAACCATGCGCGCCATGCGAATGGGGTGCAGCACCATCAGAAGCCCCATTCGCGTTCCGCCGAGCCGGCGGTACACGGACATCTTTTCGCGCGTGGCGACGGTGAAGGCTACGGTCTGGGCATCGCCGTCGAGGAGATTGACGTAACTCGAGCCGCCGGCGAGCGCGCCCGGCGAGTGGATCCTGTCGCGGATGTACTGCACGCCGTGGGGCGCATTGCAGGTGATTACTTTGCGTGCGCCCTTGTCGTAAAAGCGAAACGCCGGGATGCCGCCGTTCTCGCCGTGAAACATGCCAGCCTGGCAATAGGGCGTGGCCGACGGGAGTCCGCAGAACCACCGCCTGAGCGCGAACCCTTCGCGCAGCAGCCGCGAGATCGTCGGGCAAAGACCCAGCTCGAGCGCGCGCCGCAGATCGGAATACGCGAGGGCATCGATCTGAAGCATGATGAGCCCGCGCTGCGGCGGACGCGGACGCTTCTCTCGCGCGAACAGGCGGTACTTAGTCCGATAGTACCGCTGGAGCAGCGGTCCGGCGCGCGGGCGCGCCCGGCGCTCGGTTATGCCAGGTGGCGTTCGATCTGACGTAGGAGCTCGCCGATTGGGACAGGCTTGAGGAGGACATCGGCGCATCCTGCCTCGAGGCAGCTGCGACGCGAAGCGGAATCGTTGTGGCCGGTCATCGCCAGCGTGGCACGAGGAAGCGAGCCGCGCTTGCGGAGCGCGTGAAGAATCTCAAGCCCGTTTCCATCTGGCAGCGTGAGATCGAGCAGCATCAGATCGACTGGCGTCGATGTGCCACGCTCGATCCCCTCGGCGACCGTCGCCGCCACCTCGACCTCGTAGCCGGCTGCGGTGAAGAGAACGCGAAACGCGTCCGTGACGAGTGGACTGTCTTCCACGATCAGAAGTCGCGCCGGCACTTAGTCGCGCCGAGGGTTGAGCGGCAGCGTGAAGAAAAACCTGCTCCCTTTGCCGAGCTCACTTTCGACCCAAATGGTTCCCGAGTGCAGCTCGACGAGGTTGCGCGCAATCGCGAGGCCTAACCCCGTTCCGTGGTGCGGGCGCGATGGCGAGGCGTCGACCTGCGCGAATTCGCGGAATACGAGGTCGAAATTATCGCGCGCAATGCCGCGACCGTTGTCGCCGACCTCCACCACGAGCTCCTCGCCATCTCTGCCACGGCGGGAGAAGCCGATCCAGACGCGTCCGCCGTCGGGCGTGAACTTGATCGCATTGCCGATCAGATTGGCGAGCACATGCCTGACCTTGTCACGATCCGCGTAAACCGGCGGCAGATCGTCTCCGTTGCGACGCTCGATCGTCATATGCTTTTTCGCCGCCAAAGCCTGATTCAGCATCCGCACCTGGTCGACGAGCTCCGCGATGTCGAAGTCCGTGCGTACGAGACTCACCTGATCGCTCGCGCTGCGAACGTAGGTGAGGATCTCGTCGATCATATCGATCAGCTGCTGTCCCCCGCTTACAATCCCGGACACGCTGTCCCGCTGCTTTGGATTCAGATCTCCAAGCATCCCCTCGCGCAGTATCTCGGCGTGGGTGATGATCGCGGCGAGCGGCGTCCGGAGATCGTGCGAGACGTTGGAGAGGAATTGCGTCTTGAGTGCGTCGCGAGCTCGCAATTCCTCGATCGTGCGCTGCGCTTCCTTTGCCTGGGCCTCGAGCATTTTTAGCCGCTTTTTCGGGGCGGAATCGAGGTCGGGCGTGCTCATGTCGGGCATGCTCATATTGTAGTCGCGTTGACATCCGTTGCCAACGCATCCGACTCCACCGCGTCGAGCAGCTGCTGGCGGCGCAGCAACGACCAGTAGCGCCCACGCAGCGCCATCAGCTCCGGGTGCCGCCCCTGCTCGACCACCGTTCCCTTCTCGAGCACGATGATCCACGACGCGTCGCGTATCGCGCTTATCCGGTGCGATGCGATGAGCGCGGTTCGCCCCGCCAGTGCTTCGCGCAGCGCGCGGAGAATCTCCGCCTCGGTGTGCGTATCGACCGCGGACAGGGCGTCGTCGAGCAGCACGATACTCGGCTTCTTTGCCAGCGCTCGCGCGAGCGACGCGCGCTGCTTCTGACCACCGGACAGGTTGATTCCGCGCTCGCCGAGGATCGTCTCGTAGCGGCCGGGAAACTGGTCGATCGTCTGATGGAGCTGCGCGATGCCGGCCGCCCATTCCCCAGTCTGTGTCAGTCCGCTCGTTCCGTAGGAGAGGTTGGACCCGATGGTATCGCTGAAGAGGAGACTCTCCTGCGGCACGAAGCCGATGTCCTGCCTCAGCTCCGCCGGCACGACGTTCTTGGTCGGAACGCCATCGATGAGAATCTCGCCTTCCTGCGGGTCGTACATACGCGGAATCAGATCGATGAGTGCGCTCTTCCCGCTCCCGGTCGCGCCGACCACGCCGAATGTTGCTCCCGCGGGCACAGTGAAGCTGACATTGCGCAGGACCCAGCGCGGCTCGCCCGGACTGTCGGACGGATAGTAAAACCCGACGTTGCGAAACTCGATGGTGCGCCCCGTTTTTGTCGGCGGCAAATGCTGACGCGGCTCTTCACCGTTGATCGTCGGGCGAGCCTCGAAGATCTCCGCCAGACGCCCCATCGACGCATCGCCGCGCTGAAACAGGTTGACGACCCATCCGAGCGCGATCATCGGCCAGGTGAGCATGGTGAGATACATGCCGAAGGCGACGAACGAACCCACGGAAATGGTTCCCTTGATCGTCAACGCGCCGCCGACGCCGAGGACGATGACCGCGCCCAGACCCCCGAAGAAAGCGAACAGCGGATTCAACGTTCCCCACAGCCTCACCAGTGACATGTTGAGTGCGAGGTACTGATCGTTGATTACACCGAACCGCGCTATCTCGGCCGCTTCCTGGCGGTACGCGCGGACGATCCTCGCCCCACTGAGATTCTCCTGCGCTCGCGTGGTGAGCGTCGAGAAATGCTCCTGTACCGCCTCGAACCGGTCGTGGATCGCCTTTCCCATTTTGATCGTGAGCACCGGCAGGAAGAGTGTTGGCAAGAGCGCGAGCAGCGTCAGCTTGACGTCGATGCGGAGCATGAAGTACAGAGCGAACACGCCGCCCGTGATCGTGTTGGTGAGGTACATCACCGCCGGACCGACCGCCATTCGAACCGCGCTCAAGTCGTTGGTGAGGCGCGCCATGATGTCGCCCGTGCGTGTTTGTGCAAAGTACGCCGCGTCGAGCGTCTCAAGATGTGTGAAGAGGTCGTTCCGGAGGTCGTACTCCATCCAGCGGCTGACGCCGTTCATCAGCTCGCGCATGCCGTACCTGAACGCGCCGCCGACGATAGCGGCGAGCACGATGAGACCGCTGAGCCTCAGGATCGAGCTCATCGGCGCGCCATTGCCGATTGCGTCGATTGCGCGGCGGAGCACCCAGGGGATGACGCTGGTGATCGCCGACGAAGCCAGGACGATGAGGAGACCCGCTGTGAACGGGATCCAGTAGGGCTTGTAGTATGGCGCGGCGATCCGGAGATTCTTCACGTATGGCATATGGATTGCCGTTCATACTTACTCATGAGCTTGTATAAAACCAAGCGCTTATCACACGATGGAGGAGGGTTAATGGTTCAATATATTCCCCGGTTTAGTGCGTCGCTCGCGCTCTCGCTCGCGCTATTCGCAGGTGCGTGCTCAAAGAAGGACGACACCGCCGCAGCGGATTCGGCACTGAATAAGGACATTCAGCTAGCGAATGGGGACACCAGCGCGCGTCCAGCGCTGACCGACGTTCCAGCCGGCACGGCGGCCAAGGCGCCGGGCACAACTACGACGAAGACGACGACTACTACCACTACCAGGAAGCCGACCACGACCACACGGACGCCGACTACTTCGGTAACGTCGAGTGGAAACACGGTGACCCGCAACAACTCGGGCTCGGCGGCGAAAATCGGAACGATTCCGGCTGGTGCTACGCTCAACCTCGCGTCCGGCTCCAAGATCTGCACGAACACCAACCACGTCGGCGATCGCTTCAACGCGAGCGTGACCAACGCGATAGTCGGCTCGAACGGCGCAGTGATCCCCGCCGGCGCGACCGCGACGGTGGAAGTGACGGAGCTCAAGCGCAGTGAGAACATCAACGACAACGTCGTGATGGGCTTCCGGGTCGTCTCGGTCAACTTCGGTGGACACACCTATCCCATCAGCGCGACCACCAGCTATGCTGACGTGAGCAAGGTGAAGAACCAGCCGAAGGGGAAGGATGTGCAGAAAGTCATCGGTGGCGCGGCAATTGGCGCGATCGCCGGACAGATTCTCGGAAAGAGCACCAAAGCCACGGTGATTGGCGGCGCTGTCGGCGCTGCTGCTGGAGCTGGAGCTGCCGCTGCGACGGCGAACTACGAAGGCTGCGTCAACTCGGGCAGCCGCATTACCGCTACGCTCAACTCGTCCACTCAGGTCAATATCTGAGAGAGCCCTGGCGGTAGCTGAAAAGAATCCGGCGTGATCACTCACTCCGGATTCTTTTTTTTGGGCGCTCACATTGTTTGCGCACCGAAACCCCGCGAGCGGAGCGGCTGCTAAAAACCTGCGGCTCCCCCGTGCGAGCGCGGGTCGTCCATCCCTTCGTAGCCGCCCTTCACGCGCATGATCGATGCGGCCTGTGCGATGCCGCTCGACTCGTAGACGTGGTGTCCCATCTGCACCAGTCGCGCGATCACCGATCGCTCGACACCGCCGCTCTCGACGCGAATGGAGTCCGGGAGGGACTGATGATGGATGCGTGGCGCGCTCATCGCATCCGCCAGGGACATCCGGTGGTCGATCACGTTGAGGATGATCTGCGACGTCGCGGAGATGATCCTTGGGCCCCCGCGCGCCCCGGTCACGAGCAGAAGATTTCCCCTCGGATCGAGGACGATCGTCGGAGACATGGCACTCAGCATCCGCTTGCCCGGCGCGATCGAATTGGCGGCGCCCTGGATCAGACCATACATGTTGGGCGTGCCGGGCCGGGAAGTGAAGTCGTCCATCTCGTCGTTGAGAAAAAAGCCGGCGCCGCTCACGAAGACGCCTGATCCATACAAGTCATTCAGCGTCGTGGTCGTCGCGACAGCGTTTCCGGCGCTGTCCACGACCGAGTAGTGCGTCGTCTCATTTCCTTCTCGGAGCTGCGCTGTGAGCTGGGTCGTCGCATCGGCATGATCCCGGGGGATGGTCTTCGAGATCGCCCTCGCGTAACCCTTGCTCGTGAGCCTGGACAGCGGAACCTTGACGAACGCTGGATCGCCCAGCTTCGAGTTGCGGTCGATGAACGCGCGCTGGGATGCTGACGCGAGCGCGTGGATTCGCTCGACGCTCCCGAAAGCAGACGTCGGTCCGTATGCCTCCAGGATATTCAGCATTTCTGTTATCGTGGTCCCTCCCGACGAAGACGGCGGCATCGAGATCAGCGTATAACCGCGATAGATGCTTCGGACCGGCTGGCGCCAGATCGGCTGGTACCGGGCGAGGTCTTCCTTCGTGATGAGGCCGCCGCTCCGCTGCATCTCGGCGGCGATCGAGTCGGCGATGCCGCCGCGATAGAAGGCCCGCGACCCCGTACTGGCGATCACTCTGAGCGTGCGCGCCAGCTGCGGCTGGATGAGTCGCGACCCGATGGCGAGAGGCGCGCCGTTTTGGAAGAAGACCGAGTTCCCCGCGAAGCCGCTGATTCGATACTTCTCACCGGAGAGCGAGGCACGCAGCGTCGAGTCGACGATGAAGCCTTCCGAAGCGAGGCGTATTGCGGGAGCGAGCACTCTCGCGATCGGCAGCACGCCGTACTTGCGATGCGCTTCGATCATTCCGGCGACGGCACCCGGCACTCCCGACGCCTTCGGGCCGATCACGCTCTCGCCGTTGAGCTTGCCGTTGGCGCCGACGTACATGTCGCGCGTTGCGGCCAGGGGTGCGGTCTCTCGATAATCGAGTGCGTCGGTGCGACCATCCGCCATTCGAATCACCATGTAGCCGCCGCCGCCGAGGTTTCCCGCTTCAGGGAACGTGACGGCCAGCGCAAAGCCGGTCGCAACCGCGGCATCGACGGCGTTTCCGCCCTGCTTCATCACTTGCGCGCCAACCTCGGCGGCGAGGCGATTGTTGCTGGCGACGATTGCGTGCTGGGCGAATGTCGCGCGGGCTCCGGCGGGAAAGCGCCAGCCCGCGGGAAATACGGCGGGGACGCGCTTCGGGATTGCGGGATCGCCCCCCGGCTGGCGTGTGGATGGCGTCGCGGCCAGGAGCCAGGCGGACGCCGCGACCATCGCCGTGGCGAGAACCAGTTTCATTTTCAGAGCGAATCTCCGGAGGGAGCGAGCGTGAATTCTATCGACGTCGCACCCCGCGTGTCACCTGCCGGCGCTGGGTCCTGCCGCCGAATCCGGCACCCCACGCGTCAATCGACGGCGGCGCTGTTAGCGGTGGGTCGTGCTGCCGCCGAACCCCATACGAAGTGATACTCGCAGCCCGGGCATGCTGTTCGTATTGCTCGTTCCGTTCGACAACGCCGTTCTCTCATGAAGCGCGAACGAGTAGTCAGAAGTAAAATCGAGGTTGGTGCGGTCGCTGAGCCCGTAGCCAAACCCATATCCGAGAGCAAACAGTGGGTCGATGTTTCCGCCTGTCGGGGCCAGCTTCGCGCCGTCGGAATCACGCTTCAGATTCCTGTAAGCGACGACTCCGCCGTTGAGCTCCAGCACCTGATGGAAGCCGATTCCCCCTCCGGAGTGAAACGTCGCGACGAGAGTCATCAGGTCCATATGCGCGTCGCAGCTCAGAGTCAAACACTGTGCTCCATTACCCGTCGGAAGCACCGCGCCGGTCGAGGAGTAGAGGAAGGGCACGTGCGACCAGCTTCCGGCCAGTCCGAAGGACGAGCCGTTGTTTCCTCCTTTCTCGATTGACCCGCGGTACGCAAAGTTCGTGGAGTTGCCGAAGTTCCACGTACTCGCGGATGTCCCGTCGTTCACGACGTTGGCCCTGAATCCGGAAACTCCGGCGGTAATCCAGAACGCCGGATCATTCGTGTACGCGCTCGGTCGCCGCGGCATCTGCGCGCCGAGCGTTCCCGCGCCGAACATCAACGTCAATAATGCCAGAGAGAAACGTCTCATCATGCTGCTCCAAGTTGTCTTGCGATTCGCGCGAGGCGTCGGGTAAGTTTGGTCGTGACTCACCGCTCGGCTGCGCTTTGATGTTGGACCCTCGCGAAACGGAGCGCCGCAACCCGCGTACCGTCTCGATCGATCTCGCGTCCCCCCTCGAGATCGTAGACATGATAAACGCGGAAGATCGCAGTGTTCCCGAGGTTGTCGCGACACAGCGCGAGCAAATCGCCCGCGCGATCGAGCTTGCCGAAGCAACTTTTCGCTCCGGAGGACGATTGTTCTACGTCGGGGCCGGTACCTCAGGACGACTGGGAGTGCTGGACGCAAGCGAGTGTCCACCGACCTTCGGTACCAAACCGGAAATGGTGCAAGGCATAATCGCCGGCGGACTGCCGGCCCTGACGCGGTCGCAGGAGGGAGCGGAGGACGTTCTGCGAAGTGGTGCGTTAGCAATGGACGAGCACGACGTGAACCGGAAGGACTTCGTGATCGGGATCGCTGCTTCAGGTACGACGCCTTATGTGCGCGCAGCCCTCGAGCGCGCCACCACGCTCGGCGCCAGGACGGGAATCGTCGCGTGTTCGCCGCCGCCCGCCGACCTCGTGGCGAAAGTCGACGTGACGATCCTTCCCATCGTCGGGCCCGAGGTCGTCACCGGCTCGACGCGCATGAAGGCCGGCACCGCGACCAAACTCGTGCTCAACACCATCACCACGGGCGCCATGATCAGGCTCGGGAAGACATATGGCAACTTGATGGTCGACCTCCGCGCGACGAACAACAAGCTGATCGACCGGAGCCAGCGCATCGTGATGGAAGTCTGCGGAGTGTCGCGAGCCGAAGCGGCGAAGCTTCTCGAGCGCGCGGACAAGAGCGTCAAGCTTGCGATCGTGATGCAGAAAAAGGGAGTTTCGCGCCAGGCGGCCGAGAAGCTCCTCGCCGAAAATGGCGGCGTGGTGCGACGCGTCACGAAGGATGCGCCGCCACCCATCAGAGAAGCGTAGGATGTCGTCCGGGGTCGTTGTCGGCCTGATGTCGGGCACTTCCCTCGACGGGATTAGTGCCGCGGTGGCGCGATTCCGGGACGCGAGCGACGGCCGCATCGATGTCGATCTCCTCGCCCACACCTCCCGCGTGTACACGAGCGCCCAGCGCACGCGACTGACCGCCGCGCTCGGCGCTGGATCTCCCTCCGAGTATTGCCGGCTCAATTTCGATCTCGGAGGATGGCTTGCCGATGCGGCGATCGAGGTGATGGCCGAGGCCGGAATAGCGCGCGAGGACATCGCGGCGATCGCATCGCACGGTCAGACTATCTGGCACGAGCCCGGGCACTCCACCTGGCAGTCCGGTGAAGCCGCCGTCATCGCCGAGCGAACGGGGATCGATGTCATCAGTGACTTTCGTGTGCGCGATGTCGCCGCGGGTGGACAGGGAGCGCCACTCGTTCCGATCGCCGATGCGATGCTTTTCTCCTCAGAGTCTGAGTGGCGAGGGCTACAGAATCTCGGCGGCATCGGCAATGTCACCGTCGTGCCGCCACACGGCCATATCGAAGGTGTCCGCGCATTCGACACCGGACCCGGTGTCGCCGTGATCGATGCGGTGACGCGAGCCATCCGCCCCGAGCTTACCTACGATATGGATGGGAAGCTTGCGCGCGCGGGCAAGCCCAACATGCGGATAGTGGCGGAGCTGATGAAGCATCCCTATTTCAGCGCGGCCCCCCCGAAATCCACCGGCCGCGAGCTGTTCAACTCCGACTACGTCCAGAAACTGATCTCGGCCGCCCGCGCCGGCAGCGCGAGCGACGAAGACATCGTCGCCACTGCGGTCCAGCTGACTGCCGAGAGCATCGGAGACGCATACCGGCGCTTCATAGCGGAGCCGATGCGCGAGGTACTGGTCTCCGGAGGAGGCGCGAAGAATCCCGCATTGTTCGCCGCGATCGAGAAGGCGGCTTCACCGATCGTCGTGCGCCACTTCGACGACGTTTACTTCGATGGAGAGGCGAAGGAGGCCGTGGCCTTCGCATTGCTTGGATACCTGCACGTGATGAAACGACCCGGCAACGTTGCCACGGCCACTGGCGCGCGCGGTCCTCGCGTACTGGGGAAGCGCACGCCCGCATGAGCGAGATTGCCGAGCTCTTCCACCCGGCCATCCGCTGGGATGCGACGCGCGGCCACGAGGGCGAGCGCGCGGCGATCGAGCAGGCATTGAAGCTGGGCGTCGGCGGCTTCATTCTGTTCGGCGGTCCTTCGGAGCAGGTCGCGGTGCTGACCGAGCACCTTCACTCCAAATCGCACATCCCGCTTCTGATCGGCGCGGACCTCGAGCGGGGCGCGGGACAGCAATTCGCAGGGCAGACAGCGTTGCCGCCGCTCGCGGCGATCGCTTCGCTGGAGGACATCCAGGCGGTGCGGCGATCGGCGGCCGTCAGCGCGGCCGAGGCGCGGGAGCTGGGGATCAACTGGATATACGCTCCTGACTGCGATATCGACGTCGAGCCCACCAATCCGATCATCGGAACGCGCTCGTTCGGAAGCGATCCTGAGCGCGTTGGTGAGTATGCGGCGGCGTGGATCGACGCGTGTCAGGCGGAGGGCGTGCTCGCGTGCGCGAAACATTTTCCCGGCCACGGGCGCACGACCGTCGACTCGCACAAGGAGCTGCCGCGCGTCGAGGCGTCGGCGGCGACGATTCGCGAGACGGATCTCGTTCCGTTCCGCCGGGCGATCGAGCGTGGAGTGGCGTCGATCATGTCGGCGCACGTCGCGTTTCCGGCGCTCGACCCGAGCGGCGCACCGGCGACGTTGTCGCGCGAGATTCTGACGAATCTCCTGCGCAACGAGATGGAGTTTACGGGTCTCGTGGTCACCGACGCGTTGATAATGGAGGGGGTGCTCGGAGGTGGAGAGTCGGAAGCCGTCATCCGCGCGCTCGACGCCGGCTGCGATTGTCTGCTCTATCCGACGAACCTTGCCGAATCCGTTGCGGCGGTACAGAAGGCCATCGACGAAAAGCGGCTCGACGGTGACAAGATCCACCAATCGATCGAACGGCGCCGAAGATGGGCGCGGTGGGCGGCGCTCTCGCGGGACTCGAATCGTGTCGGGCGCGACGAGAGTGGGTGGTCCATTCAGCTGTCGGAGCAAGTCGTGCACATGTTGCGCGGGAAGATGCCGCGGCTCCAGCAACCATGGAATCTCGTAATCGTGGATGATGATCTCGGCGGACCGTATCCCGCTCCATCGCGCGATCCGCTCATCTCTGCGTTGCGCACGGGCGGAGTCGATCTGGTGGTGAATGGCGACGGTGCCGGTGGCACTGGCGCCACTTTGATAGCGCTGTTTGGCGACATCCGCGCCTGGAAGGGAAGGCCGGGTTACTCGTCGTGGGCACTTGAGACACTGCGCCGCGCGCTCGAACGCGCGAACGCCGGAGATCACCTCATCGTTCAATTCAGCCATCCGCGCCTGGCGGCCGAGCTGGATACGGACGCTCCGATCCTGTGCGCGTGGGGCGGAGAAGCAGTGATGCAGCGAGCAGCCGCGCGTGTATTGCTGCGCCAGCTGGCCGCAAACCGCGCGGGGAAGGGCGCACAGTCCGCACGATAGCCCTGCTACGGGGAGAAACACAATGAGTGAGAGCACCGCGAGCGAGAGCATTTCAAGGACGTCGCCCATCGGCATCTTCGCTCAGCCGAAGATGGCAATTCTTCTGGTGCTGGGTTTTTCGTCGGGCTTACCCTTTTATCTCACCAGCAAGACTCTCCAGGCGTGGATGACGACGGCGAAGGTCGATCTCGCGACGATTGGATTCTTCAGTCTCGTCACGCTGCCGTACTCGCTCAAGTTCGTGTGGGCGCCGGTGATGGACCGCTACGTCCCACCGTTCCTCGGTCGCCGGCGTGGCTGGGTGTTCATCACCCAGGTGCTGCTGCTGCTCGCGATCGCGGCAATGTCGCTGCACGATCCACGGACCGGACTGAGAATGCTCGCGATCAATGCAATCGTGATCGCGTTCCTGAGCGCATCCCAGGACATCTCACTCGACGCGTACCGGACGGATGTGCTGGAGAATCGGGAGATGGGCGCGGGCGCGGCGGTCTTTGTGATGGGATACCGCATTGCGCTGCTCATCACCGGCGGGCTGGCGCTCTACCTCGCCGACTCGATCACGTGGCCGACCGTCTATCTCCTTCTCTCGGCGCTGATGATAGTCGGAATCGTCTGCACATTTCTGGCGCCGGAGCCCGTGCTCCGCGACCAGCCACCGCGCACCCTTTATGAAGCGGTCATTCTCCCTTTTGGCGAGTTCTTCCAGCGCGCCGGCGTGGTCCGCGCTTTCCTCGTGCTGCTGTTCATCGTGCTCTACAAGTATTCCGACAGTCTCGCCGGGAGCATGACGACTCCCTTTCTCCTCAAGACCGGTTTTTCGCAGAAGCAAGTGGGGGCGGTGTTCGGAGGTGCGGGGCTGATCGCGACGATCGTCGGCACGCTGGCGGGCGGCGCCGCGATCGGTAAGTGGGGAATCAACCGCGCGCTCTGGGTGTTCGTGGTCTTTCAGGGGCTCAGCAATCTCACGTACTACGCCCTCGCGCTCTCGAGCGAGAGCCACGGCTTCATGGTGACCGCGGTGGTCGTCGAGAATTTCGGGCTCGGGCTGGTCACCGCCGCGATGACCGCGTTTCTGATGAGCATGTGCAACAAGAGATTCACGGCGACGCAGTTCGCGCTGCTCTCGAGTCTCTTGGCAGCGAGCAGGGATGTGCTGGTCGCGCCGGCGGGAAAGATCGCGGAGTCACTGGGATGGCCGGCATTCTTTCTGATCACGGTCACGATGGCGATTCCGCCGCTGCTGCTCCTGCCATTCATCGCGCCCTGGTCGCGCGATCTGCCGATCGGAGCGGCGTCTCACACCGGTGAGACTGTGCCGGCCAGACCTGCTCAGCCGCCCCTGGAACCGCGCCGATAGTCCTCTTCAGGGGAGCGGAGACGCGCAGTGACCACTGTGACGTTGTCAGGCGCCCCCGTGTGCATCGCTTCCTCGATAAGCGCTTCGCAGATCTCTTCCGGCCGACCCGCCCCGCGCGCGATCCGTCCGATCTCCTCAGGCGACACCTGGTTCGACAGTCCGTCGCTGCAGAGCACGAGAATGTCGTCGTTGTCCAGCCTCACGCGATAGAAATCCGTGACGACCTTCTCCTCGGGACCGAGCGCCTGAAGAATTATGTTGCGGTGTTCGCTCTGCGCCGCTTCCTTCGCGGTCATCCTACCGGCGTCGATCAGCCGCTGCACGAATGACTGGTCCTTGGTCAGCTGCTTCGCCGCACCTTTGCGCACGAGATAGGCGCGGCTGTCGCCGACCTGCGCGATGAACGCCTCGCCATCCAGCACGAGTGCCAGCGTCGTGGTCGTTCCCATGCCGTGGTGCTCGGGCGATGTGTTGGCTTTCTGGTAGATCGCCCTGTTCGCGACGTCGATTCCCCTCTTGAGCGCGGCTTCGACCGATTCAGGCGTGCGCTTGGGCACCTTGTGCCACCATCGGTGCAGCTCGCTCAGAATCGTCTCGGTCGCGATGGAGCTGGCGAGGGCGCCGGACGCCGCTCCGCCGACACCGTCGGCGACGATGAGGATGAAGGGTGCGGTGTGCACGGAAACCAGGGTGGGCGCGCTCATCGTGGCGATGTCGCCCGTTTCCAGGTTCGCTATCAAAAAGGAATCCTGATTGTCGTGCCTGATCAGGCCGACATTCGAGATCCCAAAACTCTCTGCAATCAATTTTGGCTCGAAAGGAGCGGAGTGGTGCGGTCACGGGAGAAATGCGCCTCCCGGTGCGACAAAAGATAGCGGAACCAATCCAACGAGGGCACTACCCATGCGTACTAGAAAGACGTATACCGCATTGCACGTGCAACCTGGAATCTGATAAATGAATGTCTGGACTTATAGGGGTTTTGCCTGTTGCGTTGCCGTGGCGAGCGCGTCGTGTGCGCCGGCGCGGGGTCCAACCGCGGCGGGCCCCGCCCCTGTGACCTTTCCGCCGCTCGTTCCTGCCCCTGTTCCTCCAGCGAGTCCGAAACTGCCCCCGGTCCCCGATGTGCGGGGCCCGCTTCAGATCAGCGTCGCGTATCCGAAGCCGGAGCAGCTCCTCACTGTTCGGGATTCTAATTTCATTTTCGGCACCGTCGGGACCGGAGATGCCGCGCTTCACATCAACGGAGTAGCGGTGCCCGTCTGGCCCAATGGGGCGTTCATGG
>JBGPHO010000029.1:0-14918 GCA_041484425.1 Gemmatimonadaceae bacterium | reverse complement strand
CAGCGGATGATGCTCTGGAGCGCCGCAGCCGTCCTTTGGCTTTTTGTGTTGCTTCAGATCTCCTATTTCATTCACCCGCCGCCGGTGGTGATAGATAGCGGCGTTACGTTCGCCGAGTACGCACGCCGCGGCTTTGGAGAGCTTTCACTGGCGGCGACGATTGTCGGCGCGATCATTCTGATTCTGGAATACGCGCGTCCCGCTGACGCGACCGAGCGCGACCGGAAGAAGTTGGCTCGGCTCGAGCTGGTGCTTCTCGTCGCGCTCGAGTTGGTGCTCGTCTCCGCTTTCCGGCGAGTGATCCTCTA
Source organism: Gemmatimonadaceae bacterium (assembly GCA_041484425.1). GTDB lineage: Bacteria > Gemmatimonadota > Gemmatimonadetes > Gemmatimonadales > Gemmatimonadaceae > UBA4720. The sequence goes on along the minus strand of JBGPHO010000029.1, from coordinate 14,610 downwards.
CGAGCAGGCTTACGGCTTTACCACTGCGCGATTATTCCCGCAAGCGTACATGGTCGCCATGTCGCTCGTGCTGATCGCGCTCGCGACTGAAATTTCGCGGGGCTCGATCTCGATTTCCTTTGGAAGGCGCGCTGCGGAGATTGCCCTCGGCGTGTTCACGGTATTGGTCTTCTGGAACTACGAAGCGTGGATCGTCAATCGAAACATCGATCGTGCGTCGCAAACCGGGAAGTTCGACTGGTACTACGCGGGCAGACTATCGAGGGACGCGATTCCAACGCTCGTCTCGCGACGCGCGGAGCTACCTCCCGATGCGCGGGCTGGCATCGAAGCACGGCTTGCCTGCGCCTGGCTCCCGGCGGAGCGCAGATGGTTCGAGTGGAACCGAAGCGTCCGTGCGGCCGATCGTGCTCTGCGTAGCTGGAACAGGGCGCCGTGCTCTCGCACTCCGCCGCCACGCCGAGTCGCCGACACGTCTCTGACTACTTCGACGCCAGCTTCGGCCGGACGAGCAAGTAGAGCGGCCAGCTCAACGCGAGAAGAATGAGCGAGTAGATGCTGTTCCTGGTGTCGGCTGCGACTGCACCTATAAGGAAGGCGACGGAAAGCACGAATACGCCGCCGGTCGTCCACGGATGACCTTTTGCCCTGTACGGCCGAGGAGTCGTCGGCTCTTTCTTGCGGAGTATCAACAGGCTTCCGAAGGTCAGAACGTAATTCGCCACGAAAAAGAACGCAGTGATCGCCAGCACGAACTCAAAGGTTCCGGTAATCACCAGCGCAAGCGCGACGATCGTGCTCAGCAACAAGCCAACCGACGGCGTCCCCCCTCGATTCACGTACTCCGCTGACGGCAGGAATCCCAGCGCACCGAGGCGGTACAAAACCCGCGACGCCATCAACTGAAACGCGTTGACCGCGCTCAACAGGGAGATGATCATGATCGATCGCAGGACTGTATCGCCCTTCGCCCCGAAAACTTCACGCGCGGCTGAGCCGGCGACGAGCGGATCGCCGGCCATTTTGGAGAGTGGGAGGACGTACAGGAAGGCGAGATTCACGAGAACGTAGAGAAGCCCAACCGCTACTACGCCTCCGAAGATGCTGCGCGGGATCTCTCTCGCTGGATCTCGGACCTCGCCCGAGAAGTACGTGATCGCGTAGTACCCATCGTAGGTGAAGATCACCGCCTGCATCGACAGGACGAGCGCGGTGACGAGCGCGAATCCATGCGGTACCGCCGCGCGCGACGTGTCGCTGGCCTGCACCGCTGCTCCGCGACCCCACGCGAAGCACGCGATGATGAGAACGACGAACGCCCCTGTCTTGGCGATGGCGGTTATCATCTGCGCTCTGCTACCCGACCTGACGCCGATCCACTGCAGCAGAGCGAATCCGAGAATGACCACTGATCCGATCGTCGATGCCACTTCCTTCTGCCACCCAAAGAGCAGCGCGGCGTATTCGCCGATCACGATCGCCGCCAGCGCTGCGCTGCTACACGTGGACAGCCAGTCACTCCAGCCGATGACGAATCCAGCGTACGGGCCCAGGCCTCTGCGCACGAACACGGTAAACCCGCCCGATTCCGGCATCATCGTCCCCAGCTCGGCCAACGTGTTCGCGCCGAACGCGGCATACACCGCCCCCATTACCCACACGCCCAAAAAGAGTGGGACGCTTGGCAAATGTTGAGCGATCTCGCCGGGTGTGCGCAGGATTCCCGAGCCGACGGTATTGCCGACGATCACCGAAACCCCGAACACGACTCCGAGTACGGTGAGAAGGCTCCGCGCCGGTCGAGCGGTTGGCGTGCTCGCCGGGTTCTGTGAAACCGCGGGCTCGGTCACCCGCGAGGCGTCAGTCGCGATGAGCCATTCGTGGCCGGCGGCCTGGCCATGAAGTCGGCGAGCAGCTCGTGGAAATGATGCGTGCCCACCTCACGCCGCTCCGAGTACCGCCCCCGATCATAGAGACGCGACCGCACTCCCCGCTGCACCGATTCGACCACTTCTTCGTCTTCCATCTCGACGCGGTGCAGCCCCGCTCCGACGCCGCTTTCGCGGAGCGCCGAATTCCATACGTAGGAATGAAACGCGACTTTTGTTCGTCCAGCTGCCTGGGGGGTGACGACGTTGAGCGACAATCCCCATGGATAGAAGTTGAACATGATGTTGGGGAACAACCAGAAATAGAATGCCCCTACACGCTCGCTCGCGTTTGGATGTGCTTTCGGCAGATCGAACGCCGGCTCCCCCGCCTTGGCGATTCCTAGCTGGAGATTGCCGTATCGGTACCTCTCGGTGCGATACCCGGAGTAATCGAGCTTCTCCGCCAATCCCGCGTGCACGTAGGGGATGTGAAACTCTTCCAGATAATTGTCGCAGTAGAGCGCCCAGTTGGCGTTGATCAGATAGTCCTGCGAAGTCGCGTTGTCGCGCACGAACTCGTCGAGCGGCATGAACGACACACGCTCGCGCACAGGCGCGATCCATTCGTCGAACGGCATCTCCGGCGCCAAGCCGCTGAAGAGAAGCGGACCGAAACGCTCGAGCGGGAGCTGCGGGAGATTGTCCTTCTCCGAGGGAAATCCGACCGTCGTGTCGAATTCCGGCATCGAGACGAACTTGCCATCGAGGGAGTACTTGCGTCCGTGATACCTGCAACGGAGGGAGCGCGCGTGTCCCTCGCCCTCGACCACGATCGCGCCCCGATGCGTGCAGACGTTCGACAGACAGCGTGCGGCGCCTTCATCGTCCGAGGTCAGAACCAGCGGCTCGTTGAGACATCCATCGAGCAGCGTGAAAGGCGCCACGCGTCCGGGAGCCTTGACGCGCGCGGCATCGCCGATCCACTGCCAGCTGCGCGCGAAGACGCGATCCTTCTGGATCTCGAAATATTCCGGAGCCGAGTAGACGCGAGCGGGCAGCGTCGAGGCGCGGCGAATATCCTTGTCGATCTCGAAATCGTCTGGGGCCATTCCGCGAATTTAGCTTCCGAGTATACTCGCGCCAGAGCAGGCACTTCCGGTTTCAACTACAACTGAAGACTACCTGCCAGGGGCTGTGTGCGAGCCGGCCGCGGGCTTCGGGCTAAAACTGGAATGCATCGGGTGACAGCTCGCAGCCAAGCGCCGGCTTGCCGACAGCCCTTGGCAAGTAGTCTTCGGTTGTAGTTCGTATTGCCTAGAGCTTGCACAACCCCGAGTAAGTCTCCGGCCGCCTATCCCGGTAGAACTGCCACACATTCCGGACCTCCCGAATCTTGTCGAGGTCCAGCTCCGCCGTGATCAGCTCGTCCTTGTCGCGCGACGCCTGCGCCAGGAACTGCCCCCGCGGATCGCAGAAGTAGCTCTGCCCGTAAAACTCGCCGATGTTCCACGGCTTCTCGAAGCCGACGCGATTGATCGCGCCAACGAAGTACGCGTTCGCCACCGCGTGCGCGGGCTGCTCCAGCTTCCACAGATACTCCGACAGCCCCGCCACCGTCGCCGACGGATTGAAAACGATTTCGGCGCCATTCAGTCCGAGCTCGCGCGCGCCCTCGGGGAAATGCCGGTCGTAGCAGATGTAGACACCGATGTCAGCGTACTGCGTCTTGAACACCGGGTATCCGAGATTGCCGGGCTTGAAGTAGAACTTCTCCCAGAATCCCGGCGGGCAGTGTGGGATGTGACTCTTTCTGTATTTGCCGAGATACTTTCCGTCGGCGTCGATCACGGCGGCAGTGTTGTAGTAGACGCCGGTCTCCTCTTCCTCGTAGATCGGCGCGACGATCGCCATCGAGTGTCGCTTGGCGACCTCCTGCATCAGCTGCGTCGTCGGCCCATCCGGAATTCGCTCCACCGCATCGAACCACCTGATATTCTGCTCGGCGCAGAAATACGGGCCGGTGAAGATCTCCTGCATGCAGACTATCTGCACGCCCTCCTCACCCGCCTGATCGAGAAATTTCAGGTGCTTCTCGATGTTCGCTTCGCGGATTTTCTTCAGCGGCTCGTCAGCCGCGCACGCGCTCGATGCCTGAATGAGACCACATTTCACGACACGGGCCATCCGCTATCTCCCTATGATTTGGTAGTAGTCTGCGCGACCGGCTCGCGCCGCATCAGCAGCCAGTAGGTGATGAAACTGAGAGCGAAAGTCACGAACCACGCGTAGGAGTAGAGCCTGTCGAACGCATTGGGATTGCTGACTACCCCTCCCGGCGTGGTCACGGCCCGGATGAATCCCGGCACCACCGGAGCTATTGCAAGCACGAGAGCGATGATTGCGCGCGGGTTGATGCCGTTGCTATAGGTGTAGCGCCCCCGAAGACGGAACAGATCGTCGACGGCAAGCTGCTGCTTCCTGATGATCCAGTAGTCGGCGATCAGAATTCCACCCAGCGCTCCCATGAGACTCGAATACCCGAGCAGCCAGGTGAAAATGTAGGCGGCCGCATTTGAGTACAGCTTCCACGGCATCATGACTACGCCCAGCACGGCGGTGATCAGTCCACCGGTCACGTAGCTGATCCTGCGCGGACTGAGGTTGGAAAAGTCATTCGATGGCGATACGACATTCGCCGCCATGTTCGTGGTGAGCTGGGCCGCCAGCACCACCAGCGCCGCAAAGATTATGACCGGCGCGCGTCCGATCCGGCTCACCAGCTCCACGGGATCCCAGATGGCTCTGCCGAAAATGACTATCGTCGCGCTCGTCACCGCCACTCCGATGAAGGCAAAAGCGGTCATTGTGGTTGGAAGCCCAAGCGCCTGGCCGAGCGCCTGCGACCGCTGGCTCCTCGCGTAGCGCGTGAAATCCGGAATGTTGAGGCTGAGGGTCGCCCAGTACCCGACGTTAGCCGTGAGCGCGGCCGGGAAGATCGCCCAGAACTCGGCGTGACCCTTCTGGAGTTTCTGCGACTCGCTCAGAATGTGGGCGAGTCCGCCGCCGTTCCGAATCGCCCAGAGCAGCAGCAACGCTCCGCCACCCAGCAGTAAAGGCGCGGACCAGCTTTCCAGAGCCTTGATTCCTTCTGTGCCCTTGAGAATGATCGCGACCTGGATTCCCCAGAAGATCCCGAACGCGATTGCGATGCTGCCGGGAATCTGCGCCCAGCCGGCCCACGCCGCCTTCAGGAGTGCGTCGAGAGCGAGCGCGCCGATCCACGTTTGAATCCCGAACCACCCGCACGCCACGATCGCGCGAAGCATCGCCGCCACGTTCGCGCCGCGGACACCGAAGCTGGCACGGCACAAAACCGGAAACGAAACTCCATACTTGGTCCCGGCGTGCGCGTTCAGAATCATCGGAATCAGCACGATCATGTTGCCGAGCAGGATCGTGACCATCGCCTGCCACCAAGTCATCCCCTGCTGCATGAGTCCGGACGCGAGCGTATAGGTGGTGATCACGACGCTCATTCCTATCCAGAGCGCGGCGATGTTGTAGGTGGACCACGTCCGGCGCGCCGGCTCCGTTGGCGCGAGATCCGGATTCCAGAGGGAGCTGTTCCGAATGTCGTCCGGGACGAGCGCGGTATCGCCCGTGTAGCCGGCGCCGGTCGCGACCGTGGTCACCGCGCCAGGCCGGCAGTCTTACGCGAGAGCCACTGTCCGCGTCCTGCCTTACCGACGACCTGATAGTCGTCCACGATCACGTCGCCCCTCGACAGAGTCGTGCGCGCAAAGCCGGCGAGATCCCACCCCTCGTAGGGCGACCAGTCCGCATTCGTCTCCATCGATTCAGGATCGACCTTGTGCGTCTTCTTCGGGTGAATGATCGCGATGTCCGCGTCGGCGCCAACCTGTATTGCGCCCTTGCGCGGATACAATCCCATGATCTTCGCGGGATTCGTCGAGAGCTTGGTGCACATCTCCTCGAGGGTGATCTTCCCGCCGAGCACGCCGTGCGTGTAGGTGAGCGGCATCAGCGTCTCGAGACCGGGCATTCCCATCGGGATTTTGGTCCAGTCACCCTTCCACATCGCCTTCTGCTCGCGATTGAACGTGCAAGTGTCGGTGGACACCACCGAGACTTCTCCGGTTTTCAGTCCCTGCCAGAGCCGCTGCACATCCTTCGGCTTCTTGAGCTGCGGGCAGCACGCGAAGAGATGACCGTCTTCTCTCTCGAATACGGAGTCATCGAGCACGAGATACTGAACGCACGTCTCCGCCAGCACCGGCACGCCGCGCGCCTGTGCCGCACGAATGATGTCCGCCCCTTCGCCTGTCGACATGTGAACAATGTAGAGCTGCCCGCCCGTCGCCTCGCACCACGTCACTGCCCGCTGGATCGCCTCGGCCTCGATGAAATTCGGACGCGTCATCGGATGCAGCCGCGCGCCGTACTTCTCCATTAGCTCAGGCGTGTGATGCCGCGCGATGAGTTCGTCGAGCACGCGGGCGGATTCGGCGTGAACGAGAAGCATGGTCCCGTATTCCTTCATCTTCTCGAGCGTGCCGAACATCGCCCGGTCATCCGACTGCCAGCCCTCGGATTCATAGATCATGAATTCCTTGAAGGTGGTGAAGCCGCGATCGACCATCCCCTTGATCTGGTCCTTGTGCTCGTTCCAGCGCGTGATGCAGATGTGGAACGTGTAGTCGATCAGCGCCTTCCCCTTTGCCTTCTTCATCCAGTTGTCAGCGGCCTGACTGAGCGACTCTCCGGCGTACGGGATGGCGAAGTCGATCACCGTGGTCACGCCGCCGCGCGCGCCTGCTCTGGTCCCTGTCCGGTAATCATCAGCCGAGACAGCTCCCATGAAGGGCAACTCCAGATGTACGTGGACGTCGAGAACGCCTGGAATCACGTGATGACCTTTCGCGTCGATCACCTGCGTTGATTTGTCGCCTTCGAGATTCGCCCCCAGCGCCGTGATCTTCTCGCCGGTGATTCCCACGTCACCGACGAACGTACCGGCAGGTGTGACGACGTTGCCGCCCTTAATAATCCGGTCGAATGCCATCGATCCCTTGCTCCGCCCTTGTGTTATGGGCGACCTGGTTGGCGACGCCGTCCGAGTTGTGGAGGCCTTCCGACTTGTCGAGGTTTTCTTGCTTGGTGCGGCTTTCTTCCTCATTGAGGGCATCTTGGCTGCCGGGCGTCTTTTACTTGGCAACGGCCGTCAACGCGCGATCGAACACGTCCAGTGTGAAGTCCGCATCCTCGGCGGTGATGCACATTGGCGGCTTGATGCGAAGCACGTTGCCGTCGAGACCACCCTTTCCGACGAGAACGCCCATCTCGCGCGCGGCCTCGAGCAACGCCGCGGTCTCTTTCTTCGCAGGCTCTTTCGTTTGCCTGTCGCGAACAAGCTCGACGCCGAGCATGAGTCCCATCCCGCGGACATCTCCAATGATCTGGTGGTGCTTCGCGAGATCTCTGAATCCGTCCTTGAGCTTCTTGCCGAGCACGCGGGAATTCTCCTGAAGCCCATCCTCGTCGATGACGTCGAGCACCGCCAGGCCCGCCGCCATGCAAACCGGATTTCCGCCGAAGGTATTGAAGTGAATGCGCTGCGTCAGTGCCTGGGCGATCTCCATCCTGGTGGTGACGGCGCCAAGCGGCACACCATTGCCGATTCCCTTCGCCATGGTGACTAAGTCAGGAACGACGTCGAAGTTCTCGAATCCCCAGTAGTGATCGCCTGTACGCCCGAAGCCCGTTTGAACTTCGTCGGCGATGCAAAGGCCACCGTGCTCCCGCGTGATCCGGTACGCTTCGCTCAGATAATTCCGGGCTCCGTACGTGGCGCCACCCACCCCCTGAATCGACTCGGCGATGAACGCCGCGATCTTGCCCGGCGTGGAGAAGCGAATGATGCCCTGGATGTCTTCCGCGCTTTTCGACGCGATCTCTTCCGGGGTGCCGGAAAACTGGCTGCGGTATGGATCGGGGGAGACGGCGTGGTGGATTCCCACTGCGCCCGGTATCGGGAATTTCCAGGTGTTGTGCGACGTCAGGCCCATCGAGCTCGGCGATCCACCGTGATAACCGTTCCGGAGCGCGATGACGTCTGTATTGCCCGTGAATAGCCGCGCCATCGTGACCGCGAGATCGTTGGCCTCGCTGCCGTCGTTCACGAAATAAGTGACGTCGAGACCCTTCGGCATCTTCGACGCGAGCTTCTTCGCCAGCAGCGGAAAGTTCGGATGCAGGTAGATCGTCGTCGCGTGCTGAAGCGTTTCCACCTGCTTCTCGATTGCGGCGACGATCTTCGGATGGCAATGCCCGCACGACACGGTGACGATGCCGGCGAACATGTCGAGGTAGCGCTTGCCGGTTTCGTCGAACAGCCACTGCATGTGTCCCTCGACGATGAGCAGCGGCTCGCCGTAGAGCGTGAACACCGCCGGGTTCGTGTACTTCTTCCGCATCGCGAGAAGCTCGGTCCGGGATGGACCTGTGTACGGCCTCGGAACGTGGTCCGACGGTGGCATCCGGAGCGGAGAGCGCGAGCGTGCCGCTCCTTTGGCGTTCGTGGCGCGCTCGCGCGGAGGCGAAGTGGGCGCGATTGTCATGGGCTAAGCCCGCACCGCGACTTCGGGCTGCGGCGCTGCGTACCCTTCGACGGTTTCGTAGCCGGAGTGGTAGTCGGCTGAATCGGGGCGACGAATCTCCGACTGGAGCACGATTCTGTCGCGACGTATTCCCCGGAAATCCTCGATGCTCTTCCACCCATCCTTCGCGTGGTCCTCGAGGAACTTGTCGAGACCCGAGAGCAGGCGCTTGATGACATTTGGACCGACCGCCTGATCGAGCATTGCGGCCGTGCACACCTGAACGGTTCCGCACCCGAGCAGGAAGTAGGAAGCAGCCTGATTGAAATCGGAAACGCCCCCAATTCCCGAAAAGCTTCGATCCGGAAACGCCTTCGTAAGTTGCGACATCTTCGCCAGTGCGAGCGGGAGGATGGCCGGTCCGCCAAGTCCGCCGCTCGAGACGAGGCCGTCGACGTTGATCTCGAACTCGAGGGTCTCGGGATCGATCAGCGGTATCGACGGAAACGTATTCGACGAAACGATCGCATCTGCCCCGCCGCGAAAGCACGCGGCCGCCTCGACCACGATATCCGCGGTCGCGGGAGTGAGCTTGCACCACACCGGGACTTTTGCGACGTCCTTCACCGCCTCGGTCACGACGGAACAGAGCCCCTGATCCTTTCCTATGTTGGACCCCATGTCGCGGCGGTCCATGTGCGGGCAGGAAAAGTTGAGCTCGAGTCCGTCGGCGCCTTCTCCCTGCACCGTCTCCGCCAGCTCCTGCCAGTGCCTGAGCTCCTTGTCGTTGCCGGATCCCGCCATGATCGAGGCAATCAGCACCCTGTTCGGGAACGCTTCCTTGATGCGACGGATGCGCGGCGCCCACCAATCCAGTGTCTTGTCGGATATGAGCTCCCAGTTCCACGATGAGTGGAGCGCGGCTCCGGGGCGTTTCTTCATCGACACGTTCGCGTCTTCGGGAGTGGTGCGCATGAACTTGGCCTTGGCGCCGTAGACGTTGACGACGGGATGGAGCCCGATCGTCTTCGTGACTACTCCGCCCCATCCTGCCTCGAAGGCGCGCGTGATGTTCGATTCCGACTCAGTCGGTGGCGCCGACGAGAGAAGAAAGGGATTCTCGAACTTGATCCCGGTAAACGTTACGGATCTATCCACGCCCATACAGCCTCCAATTGGTATCGCCACTTAGAAACGCAAAGAACTCCCTCGTGCGTTACGACATCCAGTTCGTGCCAGCTTCCTTGTTCCACTTCGTCGTCATCTTCTTCGCCTGCGACCAGAACTCGATCGAGCCGCGTCCCGTAATGTCGCCGACGCCGAACTTGGAATCGTTCCAGCCGCCGAACGAGAAGGGCTCGCGCGGAACCGGAACTCCGACGTTGACGCCGATCATTCCGGCGCTCGCGTGCTCCATCACGTATCGGGCGGTGCCGCCGCTCTCCGTGAAAACGGACGCCGCATTCCCGTAGGGCGACGCGTTCTCGATTCTCAAAGCCTCATCGATGTCCTTTGCGCGGATGATCACCAGCACCGGGCCGAAGACTTCGTCCTGCGCAATTCGCATGTCGGGAGTGACGTGATCAATGATCGTAGGCCCGATGAAGTATCCGCTCTCCTTGCCCTTTACCACGGCCCGGCGCCCGTCCACCAGAACCTTCGCGCCGGCGGCTTCCGCTTCCGCGATGTATTTCTCGATCCGCTCCTTTGCGGCGGCGGAGATGACCGGACCGATGTCCTTACCGGGAACGATCTTCTTCGCGTGCTCCACCATCCGCTCGATGATGTCGTCCGTCTTCGAGACCGCGACCATCACCGACGCCGCCATGCAGCGCTGACCCGCGCAGCCGGCCATCGAGGCGACGACGTTGCTCGATGTCATCTCCTTCGCCGCATCCGGCATCACGATGAGGTGGTTCTTCGCCCCGCCCAGGGCCAGGCAGCGCTTCAGCGTCGCCGTCGAGCGGCGATAGACCACCTTCGCAATCTTCGTCGAGCCGACGAAGCTGACCGCGGCGATCCCCGGATGATCGCAGATCGCTTCAACGGCCTCCCTGCCGCCGTTGACGATCTGCAGCACGCCCTCTGGCAATCCCGCCTCCTTGAGCAGCTCCGCAATTTTCCCGGCGCTCAGCGGCACCAGCTCCGATGGCTTGAGAATCAGACAGTTCCCCAGTGCGATCGCGTTTGGGAGCGACCAGTTCGGCACCATGTTGGGAAAGTTGAAGGGCGTGATCGCCGCAACGACCCCAAGCGGGTACCGTTCGACCCGGCACTCGACTCCACGGCTGACCTCGAGAACCTCACCCGGCGCAATCTGCGGCAGCGAGCACGCAAACTCGCACAGCTCCGCCGACTTCAGAACCTCGGCGCGCGCTTCGGATGTCACCTTCCCGTTTTCTTCGGTTATAAGGGCGGCCAACGCGTCGATGTTTTTCTCGAGCAACGCCTTGTAGCGGTAGAAGACCTGCACGCGCTCCTTGATCGGAGTCGCTGACCACGCCGGGAACGCCTTTTGTGCGCTTGCCACAGCGGCGTCGACATCGTCCTGGCTCGAGAGCGGCACGCGCGAGATGACACTCCCATCGCTCGGGTTGTGCACCTCGAGGAATGAGCGCTCGCTGTCAACGAATGAGCCGCCAACATAATTCTGGACTTCTGGGTACTTCACCGTCCCTCCCCGCACTCGGACTCGCAGCCAACCGGTGAAACCGTCCAACCTATGGATTGGAAGGCACTTATCCCATCATGCGAAGATGCGTTTGGGGTCCAGACGTCGCAAGCGGATTTGCCGTTCGCACTGCCCTTTCGACCTCCGGAGACTAGCGCAGCCACCCTCTGCGTACGACCAGGGGGCTCACAAAAATTGGAGGGGTCAACGTGAGAAAATCGTTCCGGAGGCTGCCTTCGGGCAGAAGCCGGTCGCCACCGAACAGGGGTGCAACTTCGTAAGGATCGGCGACCGAAAAATCGACGTCGTACCCCAGGTCCTTGAAGAATCCCAGCGTGATCGAGCTCAACGGCGACTTGTAGCCTGGGCCCACACCGGCAACCATGAGCTCGTCCCCAAACACATTCAACCTCCAGTGTGGATCCCTCGGACCCAGCATCGAGGTGTTTTCCAGAGGAACCGTCGCCCCCGTGTACCACGCTCCATGTCTCGCAAATTCTGCTCGCGCGACCGCGCCAATGAAGGTCGGGTCGGAGGCCCCACCGTTGGCCAAGCCCTTTGCCACGTAGCTCAATGGGTTGAAACCCAACGCGTGTCCCATCTCGTGCAGAATGACGGCTTCGAGCACCCCACGCGCTTCCATCGAGTCCAGGTCTGCCGGGTCCAGCCGGATGTGACTCACGACGGGCAGTGTGTCACGATCGCTCACGCTACAGACATTGGTGAGTGCGAGAGCGCCACCGCGTCCATCGATTTGCTGAACTGTGACGAACAAGAGGAGATTGTGATGCGTCTCACTGAGCTGCGGCTCGCCGACGAAGCATTGACCCGCCGGCGAGCTGAGGTGGAAGTCGCCCATATTTTTCGACAGGGCGCGCGTCCATCGGGCTGCGGCGATCATAATCGCGCTTTGCACCGCTGGCGTTATGTCAGATGCGTAACGAACCTCGATCTGGCCGGTTGATATCGGAGGCGGCGGTCCGGTTCCCTGGTCAGCTCCGCAGGCGATGCAAACGGCTGTCGCAGCAAACTGCAGACGGGCGGAAATGGAGATTCGGTTCATGAACACCATTATACGCAGGTGTACGCGTGACGCGCTGTCTTCGGCGTTCGCAAACGCAGAGCCGGCAAGAGATGCACATCGTCCTTGAAAGTCGCCCCGGCACGAAGCATGATGCTCAGATTCTGGTAGCAAGCTCAAAACCGCAAACGGAAATTAAATGACTGATCCTTCGGCTACGGTTGAGCAGCCGCACGAGATACTTCCTCCCGTCGATCGCGGCATGTCCATCGGCAAGGCGGCGGTGATCTCCGTCGTCTCCGCGATACTGGTGATGGGCTCGACGTACGAGGTTGTGAAGGGGACGCTATCCGCGGGGATGACACGTCTCCTCGCGGTCATCTCGCTTCTCTCGCTGTTCGCGTTGGCGTACGGCCTGATCGAGCTGACGCTGGCGGTGATCGCCACGACGTCGGAGCGGCGGAGAATGGCGCGGGAAGTGACCGAGCGGCGGCACGGAGACCGCGCGAGAAAGCCGACGCCGCGCTAGAGGCATCGAAAGACTTGCGGCGCCTGGCCCCGCGTCAGGTGCATTCACCTCCGGGTGGCAATGCCCTCGGCTGCCATTCCATAATCCGGCCACCAGGGCCCGCCCCCAGAGCAGGAGCTCGCATGACGGGAAGTACTTGACGAAAAGGTCTAAGGTCATAAATTGGGTTGAGCGTTCAACCTAGAGCTTGGCTGCATGGCTGCCGCAACAGAGACGAAGGACCGGCTCGTCGAAGTCGCAATGAAACTCTTCTGGGAGAAGGGCTACGGTGCGACGTCGATCCAGGACATTCTGCGCCAGGCGGACGTCCACGCTGGCAGTCTCTATCATTTTTTCCCCACCAAGCAGGACCTCCTGCTCACTTCGCTGGAGCGCTATCGCGACGGCATCCATCCGATGCTGCTCCAGCCCGCGTGGAAAGGCGTCGACGATCCGATCGAGCGCATTTTCGCTCTCCTCGCTCGCTATCGTCACGCCCTGATTTCGACCGATTGCTTCTACGGCTGCCCCATCGGCTCCCTCGCCCTCGAGCTGCACGAGCCCGACCCGCCGGTTCGCTCACTCCTCTCGGCGAATTTTGACGGCTGGACCGCTGCCATCAAGCAATGCCTCGAGGATGCGGGCCCGCGGCTTCCGAAAGACATCGACAGGAAAGCGCTCGCCTCGTTCGTTCTCACCGTCATGGAGGGCGGTGTGATGCAGTCCCGCACTCATCGCGTGATCGACAGCTTCGATGCCGCGGTGCGGCTGCTGCGCGACTACATCACGCGCCTCGAGGCCGCGGTCCCACGGCGCGGGCGACCCGCGCGCAGGTCATCACCTAAAACATCCAGGAGACGCAAATGACTACGCCAGCAAGCAGCGCTTCAGCCACTCGAATCAACACGGGCGGCGCCGCGTCCGCGTTCAGGAACGCGACGATCATTGGAACATTGCTCCAACTCGCGATGGTCGTGTCCGGCCACTGGGTTGAGTTCATCAAGCTGAATGTCTTCGCAATAGGAGGAATGGCCATATCCGCGCTCGCCGGCGTCATCTACGCCCGTTCGGCGCGGGTGGATCGCAGGAAGTCCGCGATTCAGGGAACCATAGTTGGTGGCCTCTGTGCGTTGATCGGGATCGCGGTCAGCTTCTTTTTGGGTGACGTTCCCGCCAACATCCTCGCGCTTGGAACGCTCAGCTCCGCTGTGACCGGTGCGATTGGCGGTGCGATCGCGGGAGGCACTCGATGATTCGAGCTACGATGTTCGGCGTGGCGGCGATGTTCCTCGTCGCCGCTAACGCCTCGGCGCAAAACACAACGGTCGCGCCCGCCACGACCAGCGATTTCGCCTGGCTCGCGGGAACCTGGGAAGGGCACATGGTCGGACGGGCGGGAGCTGCCGACATCACCTTCACCCAGCCCAAGGCGGGCACCATTACGGGCGTGATGCGGCTCGTCGACAACGAAAAGGTCCTGGTGGTCGAGCTGCTCAGCATCGTCGACACCCCAGGCGGCACGGAGATGAGGTTTCGCCACTTCTCTCCCAGCCTCGACGCGTACGAGCCGCAGTTCAAGCAATCGATGCGACTCTCGACGCATTCCGCCGAGCGCGATGTCTTCGAGAATACGACGCCGTACGACAAGGCGCTGACGTCGACTCAGCCCCGGGTCACACAGTTTATCCGCCATGGCGCCGACGAGTTCGTCGGTCGGTCGGACATCATCGACGACAATGGAAAGCCGGCGGTGGTGGAAGCTACCTACCGGAGGAAATGAGCAGTCAAAACAAAGATCCCATTCGGCAGTGCCGAATGGGATCTTGATTCGGTCGTCGACCGGGCGTTACCAGCGATAGTGCGCGAACGCCTTGTTCGCTTCGGCCATGCGGTGCGTATCTTCCTTCTTCTTGACCGCGTTG
>JBGPHO010000028.1:0-15009 GCA_041484425.1 Gemmatimonadaceae bacterium | reverse complement strand
ACCCGGTTGGGGACATCCGTGACCGCTTCATTGGAACGGTCTCGGCGAACTACAAGCTGTTCGATGGTGGAAGCCTGATCGCCCGCACGGGATCGGACATTTACCGGCTCGGCATCGACGAGCGCTTCGAGAATGCCTCCGTGGCAACGCCTGGTCTTTCCGTCGCGGGTATTTACAACGTTTCGAATGCCGCCGTGACCCCGACTCTGGGGCAGTATATCTCACGCCGGCAGGTGAACAGCGTCTACGGCGCGGCAGCCTTCACTCTGAACAACTGGTGGACTGTCGAAGGAACGGCCCGAAACGACTGGTCGTCGACACTGCCGAAGGGAAAGAATTCCTACTTCTATCCTTCCGTCAACACTTCGATCGTGCTGACCGACGCCCTTCCAGCCATGAAGGGGAATATTCTCACCTACGCCAAGGTGCGCGCTTCAACGGCTCGCGTGGGAAACGATGCGGATCCGTATCAGCTGCGGTCGACTTACACAGGTCTCGCCGGGAAATTCGGCGGACTACCGCAGTTCACTCTTCAGAATTTCATCGCCAACCCGGACCTGAAGCCTGAGAGCACCAACTCCAACGAAGTTGGACTCGAGCTCGCGTTCCTCGACGGGCGCGTCACTTTCGACGGCAGCGCATATAGCAAGAAGACCCACAACCAGATCTTCACGATCCCGGTGTCAGGTACTTCCGGCTTCCAGTCGAAGGCGGTGAACGCCGGCCAGATCAGCAACAAGGGTATCGACTTCCTGCTCGGTTTGACCCCGATCCAGACCGCGAGTGGCGCGACCTGGAATTCGACCTTCAACTATTCACGTAACAAGAGCATGGTCGACGAGCTCGCGCCGGGCATCACAACGTTCGTCATCGGGTCGAGCTGGTACACGAACATCGAAGCCCGCCAGGGTCAACCTTACGGGTCGATCTTCGCATACGGGTTCGACCGCGACACCGTCACGGGCAAGATCTTCACCGATGGCGGCCTGACCGTGCTCGGAGGCCGGAAGATCCTCGGCAACATCCAGCCGAAATGGACCGGTGGGTGGAGTAATACGGTAACCTTCAGAAACATGACGGTCAGCGGGCTGCTCGATATCCGCCGCGGCGGACAGATAGCCAGCATCACGAACTTCTTCGGTGACTACTCCGGCGTCACAAGGGAGTCGCTCCGTGGCCGCGGGACCGATTGGAATAGCCCGGGCATCGTTGTCGACGGCATCGACATCAATACCGGTCTGCCCAACACCATTAACGTGACTGCAGAGCAGTACTTCCAGAACATATTCCCGGTGACGGAGCCATACATATACGATGCCAGCTACGTGAAACTGCGTGAGCTGCGATTCGGGCTAGACCTTCCTGCCACCTGGGCGAGCAAGTTCAACGCGCGTGCAGTGAGCGTCGCGATCACCGGCCGCAATCTGCACACGTGGACCAACGTGCCGAACATCGATCCTGAATTCTCGTATACCGTCGGGAACTTCCAGGGTGTCGAATTCGGCGCACTCCCCAACACGCGAAGCTGGGGTGTGAGCTTCCGTGTCACGCCGTAACCGGCCCCTTCCGAGACCAAGGAAAAATGATATATAAAAAACTTCTCACGGTCGGATCCGGACTCGCGGCGGCGCTCAGCGTAGCTGCGTGTAACACGGACAACCTGACCAATCTCAACAAGAACCCGAACAGCCCCGAGGACGTCCCCGCGACCGCACTGTTCACGACCGGATCCGTCGACGCCGTCGGCCGATGGCTGGGCGCTGGCTATGACCTCCGCGCTGCGGAGTTTGTGGTGCAACACCAAGCCGAAGTTCAGTATCCGGACGAGGATCGTTATACGCGCATAACCGGCGGATCTACGGCCGGGTATTTCGATAACCCGTATATCACTCACCTCGAGGATCTGACCAAGGTTATAGAGAAAGGCGAAGCCGCTAACCAGGCGGGGATCTATGGGCCGGCGCTGGCTTTGAGAACCTGGAGCTTCTCATATCTCACTAATTCGTGGGGTGACATCCCTTACTTCGATGCTTTGGCCGGTGATCAGGCCAGTGGCAGCCTGTCGCCGAAGTACGACCCGCAGAAGGACATCTACACCGACATGTTCGCGGTGCTGGACAAGGTCAGCAAGGATATCGCCGCAGCTGGCACCAACGCTGGGGATCTTGGAGGCGGAGATCCGATCTACGGTGGGGATCTTCTGCGCTGGCAACGTTTCGCCAATTCCCTGCGGGCGAGACTTGCTCTTCTTCTCATCAACAAGGATCCGACGACTGCGAACGCTCAGCTCACGGCGGCGTTCGCAGCACCTGGCGGAGTTCTTCAGTCAAACGCCGACAACGCCCAGCTTTCCTGGCCTGGAGACGGCGTATACAATAACCAATGGGCGAACTTCTTCTCGACTCGCGATGACAACCGTGTGTCGCTTGCGCTCATGAATCTCCTCAAGTCGCTCAACGATCCCCGTATTCCGCTCTATGCGCAGCCCAGTCCGGACGATGGGACGTACAAGGGTGCTCCAAACGCGCTCACGGCGGACCTCGCTGCTCCGTACATCTGCTGCTCCTCCCGCGTCACCGCGCAGATGTTCCCCGGCAATACCGCATACGGCTTTTTCGGCGGCAGCGGCAACAGCTTCCCATCGTTTTTGCTGACGTACGCGGAAGTCGCACTCATCCAGGCCGAGGCGGCCAATCGGAGTCTGGGGGGCCTCACGCCCGCGCAGGCACCGGCGTTCTACGACGCCGGTGTCACGGCATCGATCGAGCAGTGGGGTGGGTCCGCTGCTGATGCTACCACGTACCTTGCGGGACCGAACGTTGCTTATGTGGCCGGCACGCCTGGACTCGTCCGGATCGCACAGCAGAAGTGGTTAGCACTGTTCGCTGACGGCGGGACGGCCTGGGCTGAATGGCGCCGTACCTGCGTGCCGTACACCATCGCCCCGGGACCCGCGGCGAGCAAGGCCAACATTCCCCGTCGCTTGCAGTATTCGACGACGGAACGTTCTGTAAACGGAGCAAATCTCACTGCTGCGATCACGCAGCAGGGTTTTATCGGTGATGTTTTCGAGGGCCGTATGTATTGGGATACGAATTCGGCAGCAGCGCCCACGTTTCCGACCACCTTCACCTGCGGGCTGCGTGGCAGCGCACCCGCTCCGTAAGCTGGCCGTTTAGCTCCGCTTGAAAGAAGCCCCCCGAGAGATCGGGGGGCTTCTTGTTGTAACGGTACCTTCAAATCTGAACTACGCTGCCGCCCGCTGCCCGCTCAACGCTCTCCGCTATTCGCTGACCACCGAGGGACCGACCTCGGTGGCAGGAAGGCAAAGGCAGTTGATTGTACCCTGAACGCCAACTGTACTGTCACGTCGTACTGAAGCGCCGAGCGAACAGCGATGAGCGGGCAGCGGGCGGCAGCGTAGTTCAGTTCGCAGTTGCCGCTTGTAGTTGCTGTGCGACTACTGTCTCCGGCTCCAGATGATGATCGTCCCGCACGCTCTGGTTTCCCGATCCATGTACTGCGGCGGCGTTCCCGCAAACGATGGGTATACCTCGATCGCCGCGACTTCGTCGACGTTGGCGACTTCGTCCACTTCCGTGTCCTGAGTCTTGACGCCGTCGACCCAGATGCGAGGCTGGCATCCGCGCAGAGTGACGGTGTTGCCGATCCGGCGAGAAACCTGGATCCTGGCGCCGGGAATCGTCCGGAACAGCTCACTGACGAATCTCGGTGCGCGCTTTTTTATCTCGGGCTGATCGATAAAGTAGCCGAAAGAGCTGTTGTTCTTGTGATAATAAAATTCCTCCATCCTGCCGCTCATCGCCTCGACGGTGACGGTGTCCAGGTCGCTGGCCACGGTTTCGAGATCGACCCGCAATGGCTCACCGGCTCTGACCTTGACCAGGTCCAGCGTGATCGTCCTCACCCTGTAACCCAGCCGTCTTACCGTAACCCTGCCCGGCGAGAGCGGAACGTTGCTGAACGTGAATCGGCCGTCGGCGCCAGACCGAACAAGAGCCTTCGCCATTCCGTCGAGTGCCAGACCGACTTCCGCGCTGGAAACCGGAGCATGGTCGGCGTCAAGGATGATGCCTTCAATCGTCACCAGCTTGGCCGCGGGTCGGTCCTGCGCTGCGAGGCGGGAGTTAGCGACGATGAGAGAACCGAGCAGGACCAGAGAGCGACCACCGTGCATAGGTAATCCTCGAGCAGGTGTTTATCTGAGCACGTTCTACTCTGTGACGAACGTTGTCAAGCTTGCTGGAACCGTTTGAGGGCGATTGAGCGGCAGCCGTGCGCCCGCGGCTGGCTTGCGAATTGCCCGCTAATGGTCATAACATCATTTCAGACAATCGCTTATGACTGATACTTCTCATCTGCCGATCCTCGTGGTCGACGACAATCCCGACAATGCGCACATCATTCGGGACTACCTCGGAGCGCGGGGCTATCCGATCACGGTCGCGTACAACGGCGACGACGCGCTGAAGGCGTTCGAAGAGGTAAAGCCGGCGTTGGTTCTTCTCGATGTGATGATGCCGGGACGCGACGGCTGGCAGGTCTGTCGCGAAATGAAGCAGCACCCGACCCTTGGCCGCAGCGTCCGTGTCGTGATGGTTACGGCACTCGACGACTGGGTGAACAAGAGGCAGGCTCTTCAAACCGGCGCGGACGATTTCGTCGAAAAGCCGTTCGAGCTTTCAAAATTGGTAGCGACCGTCGAGCGCAACATGAAGATGCTCGCACCGGCTACCGCGACACCGGGCGCAGCGCCCGTCACGCCGTCCCGCTGAGCGTGGATTACCACCAGCTTCTCCGCGATTCGCTGACGCGTCTTCCGACGGTAGCGGCGACAATAGACAGTATCCGGAAGGCGGTTCAGGACAGGGGCGAGATCGTCATTCTGTACTTCAACTTCGACCACTATTCCAAAGTCGAAGAGGTTTACGGATGGGAAAAGCTCGACAGTGTGCTCGAGACCACTGGTGAGGTGATGCGCGATTTCCTGAGCAGGAGCTCGCTGGCATCGTCGAAGCTGATGGTCGCTTTTCCCAACGACGACGATTTCGTTTTCTTCCACGTCCCACAGGACGATACTCCCGCCGCGACCGATGCGGAGATCACCGAAATCACCGCCGGCCTGAAGGACGCGGTGTCCTCCCAAATCGAGCGCGTGCACGGTGAGGATATCGCCGCTCTCTTCGACATCTTCGTGGGACGCGCGCTCGTCGTCTACAATCCGAAGCTCCGGCTCGAGCGGCAGATCTATCGCGGCATCCGCGAAGCCGCGAATGCGTCGAAGAGCCTCGAGCACCGCGAGGAGGCAAGAAAGGTCTCTGACCTGCGCGAGACGCTGCGGAGTCGCGGCCTTTACATCGAGTACCACCCGATTGTGGTCACCGACGACAAGACGGTGTTCGGCTACGAGGCGCTGGCGCGCGGGACAATGCGCAGCATGCGCAGCCCGGAAGTGATGTTCGAAATCGCCGCGCAGTCGGATCTGATCTGGGACTTGAGCCGGCTGTGCCGGGAACGAGCGATCGAAGGCATGGGGAAGCTCCTCAAGGATGGCGAGCTGCTATTCATGAACGTGGATCCGGCGGACTTCGCGGATCCTTCATTCGACGTGGATGCGCTAAAGGTGAAAGACCCGACGCGCGTCGTGATCGAGATCACCGAGCGCACCGCGATCAAGGATTATCCCAAGTTCCGCGGTCGCCTCAAGGAGTTCCGTGACAAGGGCTACCGCTTCGCCGTCGACGACGCGGGGAGTGGCTACGCCGGCCTGGGCTCGATCGCGAACCTGGAGCCCGACTTCATCAAGCTCGACATGTCGCTCATCAACTGCATCGACCAGAATTTCATCAAGCAGAATCTGGTCGAGACGATGGTGCGCTTCGCCAACGAGCACGGCGCGATGGTCATCGCCGAAGGCGTCGAGCGCAAGGAAGAATACGAGATGGTCAAGTCACTCGGCGTGCACCTCGTACAGGGATTCTTCGTGCACAAGCCGAGCGCGAATGCGGTGACCTATCGACCGCCCGTGCATCCGGCGCCCGCGCTCAACGGCGAAGTAAAGCCGTAACCAGCTCGTACGAGCGCTCCGCCGCGCCGAGACCGGCCTCGACCATCCCGCGCGCCGACGAGCCGGCCGCGTCCCGGGCGGTAACAGACCCGAGCCAGTCACCGAGACGGATCGTGAGGTCGGCGACTCCCGTGACCTCTGCTCCGCCTCCAGCCTGAGCCAGCTTCGCCGCTTCGCGGCTCTTCTCGTGGCGCGGGCCGAACAGCACCGGAGCGCCGAACGCCGCGGGCTCGAGGATGGAGTGGAGGCCCGCCGAATGAAATCCACCTCCGACGTAGGCAGCGTCCGCCAGCGCGTAGAGATCGCCAAGCATTCCGAACCGATCGACGAGAATGACGTCGGCGGTCTGGGCGTCGGGCGCGTCGATCCGCGCGAGCGTGAGCGCGTGGGACCGAGCCCAGCTCTCGATCGAGCGCAGGTGCGCGTCGCTCGTCTCGTGGGGGGCGATTACGAGTCGCGCATCTGGAATCTTGTCGCGGGTCCTGGTCCAGGCAGCGAGCAGGTGCTGTTCATCGGCCGGCCACGTCGAGCCTGCGACGAGCGTGGGACGCGACGAGCCCAGTCGCTGAATAAGCGGGGAAGAGCGGCGTTGCGCGCGCGCCCACACCTGGTCGAACCGCGTGTCGCCCGTCACGCCTACGCGGTCGGCCGGCACGCCTTGCTCGCGTAGGCGCTCCGCGTCGTTCTCGTCGATGGCGCCGACGCGATCGATCGAGCGATAAGCGTCGCCCAGCAGAGCCCGGGCAAGAAATCCGCGACGTCCCGAAGACTCGGGTAGCGTTGCGCTGATCACGCCAACGGGCACGCCTGCGGCTGCGGCGCGCTCGGTGAGCGCGGGCCAGATGTCGAGCTTGCTGAAGACGAGAGCGCTCGGGCGGAGCGCGGACACCACCGCTTTTGCGTGATCGAACGTATCAAACGGGAGGTAATCGGCGAAGTCCGCCTGCACGGACTTCGCGAACTGTTCCGCACTAGGTGAGTAGAATGTGTAGGCGATCTGAACATCGGGGCGACGCCCGCGCAGGAGATCGATGACTGGTAGTGCCTGAAGTCCCTCGCCCACCGACGGCGCGTGGAACCAGATCAGCGGGCGAGCGGCGTCGCGGGAGGTCGCGCCCCACAGCTCGAAGCGATCGACCAGTCCGCGGCGCCCATTGATCCCGCGACGGAATTTTGATTTGCCGGCGGGAACTACGCGGACTAGAGCGTCCGTTAGGAGCCCCGCGAACGCGTAGGGAATTCGCAGCAGCGGCTTCACGCCTGGCCCCTTCTCAAGCGTTGTACGGTCGGGTTCCTACTCTGTGGTCTTCCTGGTTTTCACCTGAGCGGAGTCGATCGCCTTCCGCAGCTCTTCGATCGGCTGCGCGCCGGTGAGGATCTTGTCGCCGATCATGAAGCTCGGTGTCGCGGCTGCGCCTGCTCTGGACGCACGGTCGTGATCCGCCTCGATGAGCGGTTTCATGATCCCGGATTTCACACAGTCCCGCCAGCGCTTCATGTCCAATCCGTTGGCCTGTGCGAGCGAGTCGAATACCGCGGTCGGCGAGGTCATCGCTTCCCAGTGGTTCTGAGTTTCGAAGAGGCCGTCGTGCATCGGCCAGAATTTTCCCTGGGCCCCGGCGCACATCGCAGACTCGGCGGCTGGCCAGGCGTGGACGTGGCTGGTGAGCGGGAAGTTCACGTAGGCGAGCCGAACCTTGCCGGTCTTTACGTACTGGTCCCGAAAGGCAGCGTACGTCTGGTCGTGCCACTGCTTGCAGTAGGGGCACTGGAAGTCGCTGACTTCGATCACCCAGACTGGCGCGTTTGCGCTCCCCTGAATCCGGGCGAGATCAGCACGCGTAAGGTTGGAATCCGGTGCCGCGGGCTTGGCTGCGATCGAAGCGGTGTCGGCTCGTGCCACGGTTGTGGTTTCGGCGCCGTGCGTAGCGTTGCCGGCGGGAGAGCAGGCGAGAAAAAGCGCCAATGCGCCGACGGCACTGATGTGGTTGACTTGGGTGGGAATCATCTGCTAAATAGACCTCCTGCCAAACCATGAAATCAAGGGAGAGTAGATACTTACTTCTGTTCTGATCGGGTTTCCTTCGACGGCGACTTTTTTCGCCGTTCTGCGAACAGCCTGGCTGTTCCTCCTTCCACAAGGCATCCAGATCCCGCCGCCGACCGGGCTGGTGAACGATTTCGCGCGCGTGATTCAGGCCGACGCGATTCAGAGAATGGAGCGCATCGCCCAGGACGTGCGCGCGAAATCGCGGGGCGAGATGACCATCGTCACGCTTCCCGACATCGGCACCCGCGACGTGCAGGAAGTCGCGCTCGAGATCGGAAGGCAGTGGAAGGTCGGCAAGATCGGGAATCCAGGCGATCCCACTCGAAACGCGGGCGCGGTGATTCTCCTCGTTCCCAAGGAGACGAGCAAGGACGGACGTGGACATTGCTTCATCGCGACGGGCCGCGGCGCGGAAGGATTCATCACGGATGCGGACGCGGGCGACATCTGCCGCGAAGCGACGCCGGCTTTCATGCAGAAGGACTACAGCACCGGTCTCGAGCTCGTGACTCTCAGAACCGCCGAGCGATTCGCGAAGGAGTTCAACTTCCAGCTTGATACGTCGCTCGCCCCGCCCCAACTGGCGGAGCCGAGTAACGCATACCCGACGAGTAGCGGTGGTAGAATTCCTCCGTGGGTGTTCCTCCTCATCTTCTTCCTGGTGCTGAGCGTTCTCAGCCGGGCGAGCCGGCGGGGCGGCGGGAGAGGATGTGGTCCGGGGTGCATTCCGATCATCATCCCGATCGGCGGGTTCGGCGGTGGCGGTGGGCGCGGCGGTTGGGGCGGTGGCGGCTGGGGCGGAGGTGGTGGAGGCGGCGGCGGCTTCGGTGGCTTTGGCGGTGGTGGCGGTTTTGGGGGCGGCGGTGGCGGCTCGAGTTGGTGAGGAACCACGGGATCGTCGAATGACGAAACAGGCAGCGTCGCGCACCCGTTAGTAAGGACTCGGACTATGATGAAACTCGAAGAACTGGTCAATCAACTTCAGCTCGCGTACGGCGACGGGCTTCGATCGGTCGTGCTCTTCGGCTCCGCGGTTGCGGGCGAGCACAATCCGAAGCATTCCGACTACAACGTGCTCGTGATCGTGGACTCGCTTCCGCTCGCGCGTCTTCGCGCGGTGGCGGCAGTATCGAAGGCGTGGGCCGAGGATGGAAATCCGCCGCCGATGACGTTCACCGCGAGTGAATGGAAATCGTCTGCCGACATTTTTCCGATGGAGTACGCGGACATCCTGGAACGGCATCGAGTGCTGTTCGGAGATTCGCCGTTCGACGGTATTCGCGTCGCGCCTGCCGACCTGCGCCTCCAGGTGGAGCAGCAGACGATGGGAAAGCTGCTTCAGCTGCGGCAGGCGACGATGGTGGCGGGAGGCGACAGCAAGCTGCAGCTCGAGGTTCTGGAAAAGAGCCTGAGCACGCTGATGGTGATCTTCCGCGGAGTCTCGCGGCTCGTAGGGCAGGCGCCTTCGCAGGACTATGAGGAGCTGACGCGCTCGCTGTCGCAGCGCGCCGGATTCTCACCGGATCCGTTCGTGAAGGTGATTCGTCACGTGCGGGGAACGGAGAAGATTCCGCGTGAGAGTGCCGCAGTTATTCTGGAGGGATATCTGGCGGCGATGGAGCGGCTGGTGGCATATCTCAACGAATTCAGAGGGTAAATTACTGTGGGCTTTGGCCGCACAGAGTGTCGTCAATCTCCACTTACAGGAAGGATTAAAATGAAGCTGCGCCCGCGGGTACCGTTCGATCAACTCTTAAAGATGAAGCTTCGCACGCGGATAGCGTTCGATCAACTCTTACAGATGAAGCTACGCACGGCGTTATGGTTTTCCCCACTGATCCTGGCATTGGGGGGCTGTGGCTACAATCAGATTCAGCAGTACGATGAGACCGCAGCGCAGGCAAAGCAGCAGATTTCGGTGCAGCTGCAGCGCCGGGCGGACCTGGTGCCGAATCTTGTCAACACAGTGAAAGGTTACGCCCAGCACGAGGAGGCCGTGTTCACGCAGGTGGCGACGGCACGCGCGGGACTGGCGGGGGCAATCCAGACAGGCGATCCCCAGCAGATGGCGACCGCCAACGGGCAGCTCACTGGGGCGCTCGGGAGATTGCTCGCAATCTCGGAGGCGTATCCCCAGCTCAAGGCTGATCAGGGGTTCCTGCGTCTTCAGGACGAGCTGACGGGGACCGAGAATAGGATCGCGACATCGCGCAACGACTATAATGACGCCGTTAAGGCATACAACGCGTACATCCGGACCTTCCCGCAGGCGATAACCGCGAAGGTGATCAGCGCGAAGCCGCGGACGTACTTTGAGGCCGCGGCGGGAATCGAGGCTCCGCCCACGGTGGATTTCGGGACGAGGCCGACCCCGAGTACGACGACGCCAGCCGCTCCCAAGAAGCCATAAGGGTCAAGAATCCAACAAAAACGCCGGCGAAAAGCCGGCGTTTTTTGTTGGTGTAAGCTGAGGTTTACGGGCCGGTTACGTGCCAGCTCGCATCGTTTGCTCTTGACACCTTCTGTCGCGACACCTAAATAGGGTCCACCAGAACATCAAGCAGAGTCCCTACTACTCTGCCGGGCTTGCTGCGCCTGTTGCCGCGAGCCTCACCCATCCAAGCTGGAGAACAGGAATGAAAAGGATTCGCTCGTCAGTTTTTTCACTGCTATTGCTGGTGCTCGTGAGCGCCAGCGCCTTTGCTCAGACGCGTCGTATCAACGGACGCGTTACTGTCGAGGGCAGCGGTGAACCCGTCGTTGCAGCGAGTGTCAACGTCGTCGGGACGTCACTCGGCACCTACACCGACGATCAGGGCCGCTTCTCCCTGAACGTCCCCGATGGCCCAGTGACGCTCCGCGTCCGGCGCATCGGCTACACACAGAAGACGCTGGCAATACCTACCGGCGCAACCGAGGCAAACGTCTCTCTTGCTCGCGACGTGCTGCAGCTCGAGACACAGGTCGTCACCGGTACGGCGACGACGGTATCGAGTGTGAACGCGGCAAACGCGGTCACGGTGATCTCGGGCGAGAAGCTCAATCGCGCGCCAGCACAGACGATCGACTATGCGCTCCAAGGCAAGATTCCGGGCGCGATCGTCACGCAGAACTCAGGCGCGCCAGGCGGAGGTGTCCAGGTTCAGCTTCGTGGCGTGTCGACGATCAATGCGAGCTTCCTCCCGCTCTACGTCATCGATGGCGTGATCATCGACAATTCGTCGATCGCGAACGGCATCAACGCGGTCACGCAGGCAGCGGGCGGAAACTTCGGCTCGAGCCAGGACGCGCGCGTCAACCGCACCGCCGACATCAACCCGAACGACATCGAGAGCATCCAGGTTCTCAAGGGTCCATCGGCAAGCTCGATCTACGGATCGCGCGGTACGAACGGCGTAATCATCATTACGACCAAGCAGGGGCAGGCAGGGAAGACCAGCCTCGACCTGGTTCAGCGTTTCGGGACGGCGGGGCTTTCGAACAAAATCGGAATTCGCTGCTTCCATTCGGCGCAGGAAATCGTGGATGCCGGCTTCGACTCAACGGGGTACGGCGCCGCCACCAACAAGTGTCACGATTATGAACAGGAGCTCTACGGCGAGCATCCGTTCAACTACCAGACGATTGCATCACTGCGTGGCGCGACCACCGCAGGCACGAACTACTTCGTGTCCGGATTGGTCCAGCACGACGGTGGTCTTCAGCTCAACGACAACTACAACAAGCAGTCGCTGCGCGTCAACCTCGGCCAGAAAGTTGGCTCCCGCCTCAATGTGCGCGCCAACACCGAGCTGATTCACTCGTTGACTGCGCGCGGAATCAGCGGAAACGACAACACGGGCGTCAATCCTTACACGACGTTCTCGCAGGTTCCGTCTTTCTACGACATGACTAAGCAGGGGAATGGGACCTACCCGATCGGGTTGTCGGTGGTCAACTTCAACAACCCGTTCCAGAACACGGAGCTGATCAAGACGCCCGAAGACGTGTTCCGTCTTCTCGGGAGTGGCGTAGCCTCGTATAGCCTGATCTCGCATGACCGGCAGACGCTGGATTTCACGCTCAGCGGCGGCCTCGACGCGTATAACGATCACGCTCGCGTAATCTCGCCAGCGACTGGATATATCGAGCAGGTCAATGCGAATCCCGGTACGCTCGTAAACAACAACGCGAATATCTTCACCGGCAACATCGGCGCGAACTTCACGCACCGGTTGATCCGCGACATGTTCACCGCCACGACCTCCGCCGGTATTGGTCAGGTCCGGAGAAACGTCGACATCATAGGCAACACCGGTCGCGGCGTTTTCCCGGGTGTCACCAACGTGGCATCGGCGACGCAGATTTTCACGACGGAAAGCCAGGATATCGTCAAGTCGCAATCGATCTTCGGTCAGGAAGAGTTCCTGACGATGGGCGAGAGACTGCTGCTCACCGCCGGCGTCAATGGCGAGCGGACCAGCAACAACGGCGATCCGAAGAAGTACTACGCCTATCCGAAGTTCTCGGCTTCGTATCGTGTTCCGGTGCCCGTCAGCAAGATCGACGAGCTCAAGATGCGTCTCGCCTACGGAAGGGCGGGCAATCAGCCGCTCAGCGGAAAGTTTACGTTCCTCACGAATCTCATCGACGAAGGGGTAACTGGGTTCCGGGCTTCCACGGCTTTGGGCTCGCCGGGCATCAAGCCTGAGACTGCGACCGAACTGGAGGGAGGCTTGGACTTCACTCTGTTCAGCGGCCGCGCCAGACTTTCGGCGACACAGTTCCGTAAGCAGATCGACAATCTTCTCATTACGGCAGCTCTCGCCCCCTCAACCGGGTTCTCGAGCCAGACCATCAACGGTGGTCAGCTCGTGACACATGGCACAGAGCTCGAGCTCGAGATGACGCCGATTCGCACGGACAGATTTTCGTGGGTTTCGGGAACGACATATTCGAGCAACAAGGGCAAGGTCACGCGCCTTCCGGTGCCGGGATTCATCCCGCCGTCGGGGTCGTTCGGAAGCCGCTTCGGCAATGCCTTCGTTCAGCAGGGCCAGCTCATAACGGTTCTGCAGGCTGTGAACGGCTGCACGGCGCTAAATGCTGCCGGAACGGCCTGTCCGTCCGCGAACCGCGTGCTGAAATTCGTTGGAAATTCCGCTCCCGACTACGAGATGGGATTCACCAACGAATTCACCTTTGGCGCCTTCCGCCTCTCGTCGCTCTTTGACTGGAGAAAGGGCGGGCTCGGCGTCAACCTGACGAACGACTACTTCGTCTCCAGCAACCTCGGATTCCCTGACACTGCAAGGGCCGCCAAGATGCAGGACGCGTTCAACAAAGGCACAGACGTATGGCTGGAGAACAGCGGTTTCCTCAAGCTCCGCGAGCTGACGCTCGGCTACGACCTGCCGGCTGGAATGGCGTCGCGCCTGTTCAACGGTCACGCGCAAGGGGCGCGGATCGAGCTGAGCGGACGCAACCTTTGGACTAAAACGAAGTACACGGGTCTCGATCCAGAGGTCTCGAACTTCGGCAACCAGGCACTCGGCAGGTTCCAGGACGTCACCCCATATCCACCGAGCCGGCTGTTCTACTTCTCGATCAACACAACCTTTTAAACCGAGCGATGACCCAGATGAAGCGATATACAACTATTGTCCTCGCGGCGACTGCGTTGGTCGCTGCGGGATGCAAGGACAACCCGGTGGCGAATCCGATCGACGCGCCAACGGTTGGTGCCTTGAGCGGGGCATTGACGCGCGTTACGCTGCAGCAGCTTGCAACGGGAGTACTGGCGCAGGATCGTGCTTCCGCGAACGCGTTTGCGTACGCGATCGAGCCTGGAATATGGGGCCGTGACGTGTATCGAATCGATGCTTCCGAGCCGCGGTTCGTGCAGGAAACATTGGGCGGGAACCCAGATCCTGGCAGCTTTTCCGGCAGTGGCAACTGGGCGGGGTTCTACACCGCACTACGCGCTGCGAACAATCTCGTACTGGCATTGCCTGTCTCGGCGACGCCGGCGTTTACTACTGCGGAAATCAATGCGACGCGAGGTTTTGTACGGACCATAAAGGCTCTGGATTACTGGAGAATCATAGAAATGCACGACACGGTCGGTGCGACCATCCAGACCGATGACCCAGCCGCGGTGACGGACCTCAAGTGCAAGGCCACGGTGCTTTCTTACATCGCAGCATTACTCGACAGCGCCAATGCCGATTTAACGGCGGCCGGCGGCGCGACGGTGCTTCCGTTTGCTTTGCCAACGGGCTTTACTGCGTTCGGTCGTGACTACTCACTTGTCTCCAATGTCGTGAAACTCAACCGGGGTGTGAAGGGCAAGCTTGACTTCTACCGTGGGCTGGATCGCAAGAACCCGACGCCGGCACTGTTCGCGACGGCGATCACGGAGCTGACACAGGCACTCGGCGGCGCTGCGGCGGGCGCTGTGCCAAAGGCGGATTTCACAAAGGGACCGTATTACGTCTTCGTGGCGGGCGGGTCAGAGAACACCCCCAACACGATCTCGGATGCCAAGATCGGCTTGAATCCGCTGGTTGGTGACAGCGTCCAGGCCGGCGATACACGCGCTTCGAAGATCGTGGCGCGTACCGCGTTGGCCGGTTTCGGAGTCTCGACGACCATCACGTTCGTGAAAGCTGTTGCGAGCACTGCGAACCAGACATCGCC
Source organism: Gemmatimonadaceae bacterium (assembly GCA_041484425.1). Taxonomy (GTDB): domain Bacteria; phylum Gemmatimonadota; class Gemmatimonadetes; order Gemmatimonadales; family Gemmatimonadaceae; genus UBA4720. The sequence goes on along the minus strand of JBGPHO010000028.1, from coordinate 193 downwards.
GCTCGGGATTCTTCGTGACGAAGAACTGGTTCTGCTGCGGGCTCAGGCCTACAACGAAGCGGGCCAACTGGCGAACGCCATTCTGGATATCAACGACGTCCGCACGAGCTACGGTCTGGCACCAGTCGCGCCGGCAACCAAGACCGCGGCGATCGATGCGATTCTTTACGAGAAGCGCTATTCCTTGCTGTTT
>JBGPHO010000027.1:0-15310 GCA_041484425.1 Gemmatimonadaceae bacterium | reverse complement strand
TCTCGAGCTGTACGACGTCGAAGGCTCACGTCAGTTCGAAGTGAAGTCGACCAACGGCGACACGCATCTGGGTGGCGATGACTTCGACCAGCGCGTCATCGACTGGCTCGTAACCGAATTCAAGCGCGATCAGGCGATTGACCTCTCCAAGGATCCGATGGCGCTTCAGCGCCTCAAGGAAGCGGGCGAGAAGGCGAAGATGGAATTGTCCACTACGCAGACCACAGACATCAACCTTCCCTTCATCACCGCTGATCAGAGCGGGCCCAAGCATCTCAACTATTCGCTCACCAGAGCGAAGTTCGAGCAGCTCGTGGACGATCTCATTCAGCGGACGATTCCGCCGATGGAAAAGGCGCTTGCGGACGCAGGGATCAAGCCGGGGGACATCGATGAAGTGATACTTGTCGGCGGACAAACACGGACGCCCAAGATCCAGGATATCGTCAAGAAGTTCTTCGGCAAGGATCCGAACAAGGGCGTAAATCCCGACGAGGTCGTCGCGATCGGTGCCGCGGTCCAGGGCGCTGTCCTGACCGGCGAGCAGAAGGATGTTCTCCTGCTCGACGTCACACCGCTCTCCCTCGGCATCGAGACGCTGGGCGGAGTCACCACGGTGCTCATCCCGCGCAACACCACGATCCCGACCAAGAAGAGCGAGACCTTCTCGACGGCTGATGACAATCAGACAACGGTGGAGATCCACGTTCTACAGGGCGAGCGCGAGCTGGCTACGTACAATAAGACCATCGGCAAGTTCCAGCTCACCGGAATTCCGCCCGCACCACGCGGGATGCCGCAGGTCGAGGTGACGTTCGACATCGACGCCAACGGAATCCTGCACGTGACCGCGAAGGACAAGGCAACGGGTAAGGAGCAGAAGATCCGCATCGAGGCTTCGAGCGGACTGTCCGACGGCGAGATCGATCGCATGGTCAAGGACGCCGAGAAGAACGCGGCCGAAGACAAGAAGGCGAGAGAGGCCATCGATGCCCGGAACCGCCTCGACTCGATGACTTATGAAGTCGAGAAGAACGTGAAGGAGTGGGGCGACAAGGTCACTACGGACACGAAGGCCAAGGTCGATGCCGCCGTCGAGAGGGCGCGCAAGGCGCTCCGTGGCGACGACATGACCGAGATCCGCGCGGCGCAGGAAGAGCTGACGAAGGTGTTCAGCGAGGCCGGGCAGGCGTTCTATCAGCAGCAGGGTCAGGCCGGCGCGCAGCCGGAAGCCGGTCAGCCGGCTGGTGCGACCGCAGGGGCAGAGCCGGGCAGCAAGCCCGCAGACGACGTGGTCGAAGCCGATTACGAGATCGTCGACGACAAGAAGTAAAGACCCCCGTGAATAGAAAAGGGCCCGACTGAAATCAGTCGGGCCTTTTTTTTTGGCTGAAGACTACCGGCCGGCCTGGAACTACAAACGCGGCCCTTCATTCCGGTGGACTATTGACCAGAATCGGAATTCGCCGCATCTATCGGCGGCTTTCCCCGGAGAGGATCAATGAATCGCATCGTAGTAGCGGCATGTCTGCTGGCCGTCGCCAGCGTTGGAAGGGCTCAGACGATCACCACCCCCCAATCGATCAAATGGGGACCTGCACCAGCAGTGCTTCCCGCCGGCGCCCGCGCCGCGGTACTGGATGGAGATCCCACCAAAGCGGGCCTGTTCACGCTACGGCTCATGTTTCCGGCGGGATATCGCATTCCCCCGCACTTCCATCCCGCGGACGAGCACATCACGGTGATCAGCGGCAATCTCGATGTGGGAATGGGCGATCGCCTGGACAGGAAAAAGGCGACAACGCTCCACGCCGGCACGTTCGGCGTCATTCCGGCCGGAATGCACCACTACGCCTTGTCTCCCGGCAGAACCGTCATCCAGCTCCACGGAATGGGCCCGTGGAAGCTCACCTACGTGAACCCGGCAGACACGCCGAAGCCGCGCTAGCGGCCGGCGCTGACACTCCAGTCGGCCAGGTCTGCCCACCACGCGTCGGGCCGGATTCCTATCGGGTGAATCCGCTTCGACACGCCGTGGACGTTGCGCAGCTCGTAGATCCACATCGCGGGCGCGTCGTCGGTAAGAATTCGGTAGGCGCGCCGATACAGCTCGACGCTGCGCGATGGGTTCATCTCCCTGATCGCACTGTCGACTACCGCGTCAAACGCCGGATTCCGGTACGACGTCGCGTTGTAGCCGCCCTTCTTGATCTCGGAGGCCGCCCACTCCTCGCGCACCGATGACGGCGTCGGGTCGATGTGCCAGGCGTTCAAGAGCACCTCGAACTTCCGCTCGTCCATCAGGCCCCCGAATGCGTTTGCCTCGAGTTGCTCGACGCGGACGTTAGCGCCCGCCTTCCTCCATTGTTCCTGAAGCAGGATGGCGATCTTCGTTCGGATCGCGCTGGAGTTCGGGACGATGAGCGTGAACGCGAGTGGGATCTTTCCGCGCGCGCGCAGGCCATCGACTCCGCGCTTCCAGCCAAGCGAGTCGAGCATGCGCGCCGCTTGCCCCGGATCGTAGGGAATGCCGATCGTCGTGTCGCTCGTCGGCATGATTCGGGTAGCGGGCCCGTGAGCAACGAGGCCAAGCGTATCGAACACGTTGCGCACGATTGCGGATCGATCGACGGTCATCACCAGCGCCCGGCGGGTGTCGCGATCACCGAAAATGGCGTGGGGGCCAGTGTTGCTCGCGTTGCGCAGGTTGAATGCGGCGTAGCCGTAGTCGAGACTTCCCGGCGACACGACGATGTCGGCCCCCTTTGCCTTCGCCTGCGGGATCAGCTCCGGCTTCACGACATCGAGGAAATCAGCCGTCCCGCCGAGGAATCGCAGCCAGGCCGCCTGATAATCCGGCGACACGAGCCAGATCGCCTGATCGGCGACTGGCCTGCCCCGATAGTTCCCGCTGTCGGCTCTGAGGGCAATGCGCGACCCGCGATCCCACGCGGCGAATCGGAACCGTCCGCTCCCCACCGGGGCGCGCGCGAAGCCGCTCTCGCGGATCGCAGCCGGTGCCGTCTGCCGAAGCAGGTGAGCGGGCAGAATCACCACGGGACTCGCCACTTTGAAGAACGCGTCCGGAGCGCGCCGGTGAAACCAGACAACCGCGGTCAGCGAGTCTCTCACCGATACCGAATCGACGTTGTCGAGGTTCGAGGCGAGCGGCGAAGCGAGCGATGTGTCCTTCACCAGCTGAAATGTGTATCGCACATCCTCGGCGCTCACCGGAACGCCGTCGTGCCACCGCGCCCGCGGATTCAGGTGGAAAGCAACCGACTGTGAGTCCGCTGCCCATTGCCAGCGATCCGCCAGTCGCGGCGTGAATCCGGCGTCGCCAACTGTGTTGAGCGAGGGACCGATGTCGGCGAGGTTGTCGAAGACCTGATCTCCGACCTGCTTCCCCATGAGCGTGAGCGTGAGCGGTGGAAAAAGAATGTCGGCGTCGGCGGCCGAGGACAGCACGATGGTGCCGCCCACGCGCCTATCGCTCGAACACGCGCTCAGAAGAACGGCCGAGAGCGTGATCGAGAAAGCCCATCGTCCAAGCATCAGGTCGTGATTCCCATAGATGGCGCGTCCCCCATGAGAGTCGTGTTTCCCACGGAGATGGCTCCGGCGCGGCGCGGGATCGAATGCACTGTTGCGTTTTCGCCAGCCCAGTCGAGAAATGTCTCGAGCAGGCGCGGATCGAACTGTCCTTTCTGCGCACGCATCTCGTCGGCGGCGCGCGCGTGCGACAGGCTGTCTCGATACGACCGCGCGGTGGTAAGCGCGTCGTAAACGTCGGCAACACAGAGAATCCGCGCGGCGAAGGGGATCTCCTCGCCGGCGAGACGGTCGGGATATCCGCTACCGTCCCACCGCTCGTGGTGGTTTCGGATGATGGCGCGAACATCCCCGGGAAAGTCGATATCGGACACGAGCTCCAACCCCGCTTCCGGATGGCGCTTCATGATCGCCCATTCCTCGTCGGTAAGTCCGCCCGCCTTGTTCAGCACTTCGGTCGGCACGATGATCTTTCCGATGTCGTGGAGCAGTGCGCCCAGACGAAACCAGAAGAGCGAGCGCGAATCCATTCCCGCGCTGTCGGCCAGTACACACGCAAAGAAAGCCACGCGCTGGCAGTGGCCCTGGGTGTAATGGTCCTTGCTTTCGATCGAATCGCCCCATTGGTGCGCCATCTCCAGGAATCGCGACTCCAGCGCCGCGTTCCTCCGCTCGACCTGCGCGACACGGTGTTGCGCCTTCAACCGCGAGTAAAGAGCGTGGGATTGATTGAGGTTCGCAAGCATCTCGCGATGCCGTTTCTGCGTCCAATAAAGCTCGGCCAGCTGCTCGGTCACGTCGGCCTTGAGCAGCAGGTCCTCTCCTTCCTCCGCGCACTCACATGCTCGCCCGAGATACTCGGCCGCCTTGACGTAATCGCCTCGTTCGCGCGCGATCACTCCGACGTGCCTGAACACCTCGCCGCGCCATGATGGCGCTATTTCTCCAGTCAGCTCGAGCAGAGGCTCGACGCGATCCATCGCTTCGTCAAACCGTCCCGTCGCGATGCAAAGCTGCACCTGGTTGAGCGCGACGTTGAGCTGATTGGGATGGTCGTGCTCCTCACCGAACGCCTGCTCGGCTTCCGTGTACGCCGCTTCCGCGCGCTCGAGCTCGCCAAGATCGCTGTTGGCCAGACCGATGTTGTTGAGCACCTGGGCGGCCTGGTCGCGCATGCCGAGCGCGCGGTAGCCGTCCAGACTCCGATGGAACGCCTCGAGTGCACGAGGCATGTCGCCGCGAATGCTGGCCACGGTTCCAAGATTCTGGTCGATCATCGCGAGCGCCTCGGCGTCCCCGATGGACTCGGCGGTAAATCTCGCCTCGGTGTACATCGATTCCGCGCGGTCCAGATCTCCGCCGGTCTGATGGACTATCGCGACGACGTTCAGCGCCTGCGCGATTGCAGATTGCGAGCCTGCCTGAGTGGCGGCGGCAACCGCTGCTTCGAGCACATCTATCGCCGCGCCTCGATTCCCCTGCTCGAGGTACGCTCTTCCCAGCCAGCGAAGGGCCGAGAGCCTGGTGCGATCATTAGCGAAGGGATTCCGTACCAGCGCCTCGTACCGAACCGAGGCATCGCTCCAGCGGCCTTCGCGCTCCGCCAGCTTTGCCTCATCAATGAGTGCAATTATCTCCGGTGATTCCACCTCGTCGGAACGAGAAGTGGAACGCACTCTCATGACGAAGCGAGGATTGTGCGACGCGCGGAGCCCTCGTCGCGAAGCTTTCTCGTCAGCGTCGGCCGCGAGATTCCGAGAATGCGGGCGGCAGCGCTCAGGTTTCCGCCGGTGAGCCCAATGGTCGTATGGATCGCCTCGTCGACGATCGCCTGGAGTGACTTGCCTTCCGCTGGTATGCGGATCACGCCGCCGGCCGGAGTTTCGACCAGAGGGATGAACGACCGTCGTTGCAGCGAAAGGTGGTGGGGCTGAATTACGTCGCCGGTGCAGACAACCACCGCGCGCTCGATGACGTTCTTCAGCTCTCGAATATTGCCCGGCCAGCGGTGTCTCTCCAGCGCGCTGACGGAGTCCTGCGCCAGTCGCAGGCTTCCGCGGCTTTCCGTCTCAGCATGCCGCTTGACGAAGTAGTGGGCGAGAATCGGAATGTCCCCGTCTCGCTCACGGAGCGGCGGAAGCTCGAGTCGCGCGACGTTCAGCCGGTAAAAGAGGTCGGCTCGAAAGCGATTGTCGGAAACGGCCGACTCGAGGGACGAGTTGGTGCCCGCGATAATGCGAGCCGACAGTGCCCGCTCTTCCGAGCCTCCAAGCCGGCGAAAGCGCCGGTCTTCGACCACGCGCAACAGCTTCGCCTGGAGCTTGAGCGGAAGCTCGGCCACTTCGTCCAGGAAAACGGTGCCGGCCCCCGCGACCTCGAACAACCCGCGCTTGAGGACGCGCGCATCAGTAAAGGCGCCAGGCTCGTGGCCGAACAACTCGCTTTCCAGAAGGGTCTCGGGGATTGCCGCGCAATTGATTGCCACGAACGGCTCCGCCGCGCGCGAGCTTGCCGCATGGAGGCCGCGGGCAAAAAGCTCCTTACCCGTCCCCGTTTCTCCGACGAGCAAAACGGTCATGCTGCGACTCGCCGCCACCTGTGTCGCCAGAGCGATAACTTCGCGGATAGCCGCACTCTCACCGATTACGTGGGAGTCCCAACGGTCCGCCGACGCCAACTGCGATCGGGCTGTGATAGTTACACCGTTCCTTTTTCGCACGGACGATCGAGCGATCCGCGCGCGGGAATGAGTTGACCGAGCGAATGGCCCCCGAAACAGGTTCAGGGGCTATTTAGGAGACGAGGAAATGGGGAGCCAAGTCACCCGTTTTTGGGGACTTACAGCCTCGGGGCGCCCGCGCCGGAGCCCAGCGCCCTCAGGAGGGGGCTAGCTCGCAAGAGAGGCGAGCAGAGCGTTGATTTCGGCTGCCTCGTGCCGGGCGCCCACATCCTCAAACGACTCGGCAGCCTCTTGCCATGCCAGACGCGCATCCGCGGGGTTCCCCAGCGCCCTCGACGTCTGCCCAAACTCGCGCAGCATCTCGGCCTGGAGCAGCCGATCCTCGAGACCCTCGGCTTCAAAGATTCCGATCCGGAGCGTCGCAATGCTCTCGTGGAACGACCCTCTTTCACGCTCGATTCTCGCCCGGCATTTGAGCGCTTCCGCGATTGTGAGGTGGTCGCCCCGCGACTGCGCCGCTGCGAGAGACGATGCGCATGCCTTTTCGGCCTCGTCCAGCTTGCCGACCGCCACCCAGACCTGGGCCAGATTGAGGACAAGAATGCTCTCGACCAGCGAATCGTGGCGCGATTTCGCGATTGCCAGTCCCCTCTCGAACGTCTCGATCGCGCGCGAATAGTGACCAAGCTTGGTGTAAAGCATGCCGAGGTTGTTAAGCACCCACGACACAGCCTCGTCGTCATTCGCGCTCTCGAACGCGCCGAGGCTGCTGGAGTAGCGAGCTTCGGCAGCAACAAAGTTACCGCGCATGTTGAAGAGGACGCCGCGGTTCTGCTCGATCATTCCGAGCAAGCGTACATCGCCCGCTTTCCCCGCGAGCTCGGCCGCTTGCAAGTAAAGTTTCTCGCTCTCGGCCAGATTGCCGCGGCGCTGCGCGACGATGGCGAGGCAATTGAACCCGTGCGCCTTGCAGCTGATCGAGCCGCACTTTTCAGCGTGAATCAGGCTCTGCGTGTAGCACCGATATGCGGCCTCGGTTTCGCCCTGCTCGCGGTGAAGCGTCCCCTTCCACCGCAGGGTGTCGGCGAGAAGGGATATGTCCTGCGCGCGGTCGAGAGCCTCGATCGCGTCGTCGTAAAAGCCGAGTGATCTCGCGGTATCACCACGCCGTTCAGCGTCGCGGGCGCGATCAACGAGCTCCCGCGCGCCTCCCGAATCAGTCTGCGTCATTGAAGCTGCCAGACTGCGAATTCGTTCATGCTCGAATACCTCGCGGTGACCCATGTGATCGACCCTGGAAATCCGATAGCGAACTCAGTCTTGCACCAACACCCACGCACCCGAGATCAGGATGTAGCGGGAAAAGTGGTTGAGAATCCAGTACTGCGTTTCGGCGACAGGCTGAGTCCCATAGAAATAGGTCGTGGCTGCCTCGAGCTCTGCCGGCGACGCAGATCCGTCGAAGCCGATCTGCTCGCTTCCCGGCGACAGGTAGGCCGATCTGACCCCATTGCCCGCGGACGTACCGTACGTCGCGGTTGTACTGAGACCCTGAGCCGCGGTTACCGGCAGCGCGAACTGGAGGCCGTGGGGAAGCATATCGTAGACTACGAACGCACCACCCCTCGAGACGACCGTGATCGCCGTCGGAGCGCTGAGCGCGCCCGCCGGTATCGTCATAGAGAAATCCGCGCCGGGGAGCGAAAGCGTGGCCCCCTCCGGTCCGACCACAGCTGAAACGCTCTGGTCGACCCGCGAATGGCTCGCGCCCCATTTCACTGCCTTGGCAATCGAGCCACCTGACACTAGCGCAAAGGATGCTCCGACAATCCGCGTCGGTGGGAGCAGCTTGGGTTGAATTGGACTGGTTGGGCCGGTGTAGTCGCCACAGGAAGAAACGGTTACGGCGCCTACAGCCAGCACGAGGTATCGAAACACGCGGTGACTTAACATCGTACACCACCTCGGTGAGAGACTTTAGGTTGTTCAAGCTCAACCGTGGCATAGCGTGTGCCCTCCGCTAACCTCTTTACTCACAAGAGCTTAACATTATCGGTCCTCACTCCTGGTCCGTTTTGGTCTATCGTTCCGTTGCAAAAGAAACATTCCTTTATCGGGGTTTCTTCGGATTTAATCGCCAGCGCCCGACGCAAAGATTGCCATGCGCTGTGGTGTCGGCCTGCCCGGAATATCAGCTGTTTCCGCCCAGGTGAGGAATATCTCCAGCAGCTCAGGGTCGAATTGGCCGGTTGAGGCCCGCATAATCTCGGCTGCGCGGACGTGGGTCAGCCCCGGCCGGTATGAACGCGTTGTCGTGAGCGCGTCGTAGACGTCGGCGACGCAAAGGATTCTCGCGGCAAACGGGATGTCTTCGCCCCTCAGTCCGTCGGGGTAGCCGGCGCCGTCCCACCGCTCATGATGGTTGCGGATGATAGCGCCGATGTCGCCGGGAAAGTCGATGTCCGCCACCAGCTCGAGACCGGCCTCCGGGTGGCGTTTCATGATCGCCCATTCCTCGTCGGTAAGCTTGCCTGGCTTGTTCAGAACCTCCGTGGGGACAATGATCTTTCCGATATCGTGCAGCAGCGCGCCAATCCGGAACCAGAATAGCGATCGCGAATTGAATCCGGCGCTGTCGGCGAGCACGCAAGCGAAAAATGCGACGCGCTCGCAGTGACCCTGCGTGTAGCGATCCTTGCTTTCGATCGAATCACCCCACTGTTTTGCCATTTCCAGGAACCGCGACTCGAGCGCACCGTTTCTTTTCTCCACCTGCGCGATTCGTCGCTGCGCCTTGAGCTGTGTGTACAGCGAGTGGGCGTCGTTGAGCCGTTGGAGCATGTCGCGATGCCGCTTCTGGGCCCAGTAGACTTCAGCGAGCTGCTCCGACACATCCGCTCGCAGGAGCAGATCGCCGCTCTCGACGGCATGCTCATCCGCCTTGAGCAGATTGTCGGCTGCTTGCGCGAAATCCCCGCGCTCGCGCGCGATGACGCCGAGATGCCGCAAAACTTCCCCACGCCACGGAGCGGCGGCGTCCGCTGCTACTGACATCAGCTCGTGGCATTGTGTCAGCGCTTCGTCGTAGCGTCGCCCGGCGATGTACAGCTGCACCTTGTTGACGGCGAGGTCGAGCTGGCGCGCGCGATCACCGTCTTCCTCGAAGGCGCGGGCGGCCTCGTTGTAGGCGTTCTCCGCGTCGGACAGCTCGCCCAGCTCCATGTAGGCAAGCGCGATGTTGTTCAGCACCTGCGCTTCGTGATTGCGCATCCCCAGCGCCTGGTATCCGAGATGACTCAAGCGAAAGGCCTCGAGGGCTCCACGCAGGTCACCGCGGATCATGGCGACGGTGCCGAGGTTCTGATCGATCATGGCGATGAGCGCGGCGTCACCGGCGAGCTCCGCCTTATCGCGCGCTGCCGCGTAGATCGTCGCCGCTTGATCCAGGTCGCCCGCGACCTGATAGACAATCCCGACGACGTTGAGAGCCTGCGCAACCGCCGGCGGAGAGCCGATGACATCCGCTGACGCGACGGCCACTTCGAGGACGTCGAGCGCGGCTCCCCGGTTGCCTTGCTCGAGATAGGCGCGGCCGAGCCATCTGAGCGCGGCAAGGCGAGTCGTAGCCATGGTATCTGGATCCCGCACGAGACTCTCGTATACCGTGCAGGCATCGGCCCAGCGTCCATCGCGCTCGGCCTGCTTCGCTCGATCGATGCTCTCTCTGACGGCGGAGGATTCCACCGCCTTTAATTCGACTGTGTGTCTCTGGTTGCTCATGACGCCGCGACAACGGTCCCGAAGAGCGCCTTGTCGCGCGACTTCCCGAATCAGGAATCTCCGGCCAGCGCTAGGGAGACGAGGAAGCGCAAAGCGAGTCACCCCAACCGCGCGCGGTTGGGGACCGGCGGACGTCAGCCGGTCAGCTGGTCCAGCTCGGCCTTCACCTCGGCTATCTCTTGGCTGGCGCCGATCGCCTGGTAGGAATCGACCGCCTCACGCCACGCAGAACGCGCGGCCCCGGCGTTCCCCACTGCGCGCGAGATCTCGCCCAGCTCGCGAAGCATCTCGGCATGGAGGAGGCGGTCCTCCGCGCCCTCCGCCTCGAAGATCGCAATGCGAAGGGTGGCGATGCTCTTGTCCAGAGCGCCCCGCTTACGCTCGATGGCCGCGCGAATCTTGAGTGCGCCGGCGGCGCTCAGATGATCGCTGCGCCGCTGCGCCTGCTCGAGTGCGATCCCGCAGAACTTGTCGGCAGTATCCAGTCGCCCGAGCCCCATCCAGACCTCGGCGAGGTTGAGCGTAGTAACGTTTTCGACGACGGCATCGCCTCGATTCACAGCGATGGCGCGTCCACGCTCGAGGTGACCGCGCGCTTCGTCGAAGTTTCTGATCTTGGTGTGGAGGATTCCCAGGTTGTTGAGGACCCACGACATGGGCTCCGCATCACCCGCTACTTCGAACGCGCCGAGGCTGTTGGAGTAGAACTCGGCGGCCTGGGCGAAATCGCCGCGCATGCTCGCCAGTACACCACGGTTCTGCTCGATCATTCCGAGAAGCCTCGAATCCCGTGCTCTCTCCGCGAACTCTGCCGCGTAGGCGTAGAGCCGCTCCGTCTCCCGTTGATCGCCGCGGCGCTGTGCGATCGTGCCCAGACAGTTGAGAGCGTGTGCCACTGCAGACTCAGAGCCGATGAGCGTCGCTTTCTCCAGGCTCTTCGTGTAACATCGAAAAGCGGACTCGGTTTCGCCTTTCTCTCTCAGCATTGTTCCTTTCCACCGCAGCACCTCCGGCAGAAACGGATCGAGGCTGTCGTCCGCGAACTGGGCCAACGCGTCGTCGTAAAGACTCCGAGCCTTGGCGGTCTCCTGCTGTTGCTCCGCTACCCGCGCCATGTCGACCAGGACGCGGGCGCGTTCTATGTCATCAGATTTCTGCATGCAGCGCGGCCGTGTTCAGGAAAGTCATGAGCGCTCGGAAACGATTCTGTAACTCGGTGTGCTGATCAACCTGAAGCTAGCATATAGCAGGAGAGTGGTTGAGCTGCCACGTCGGGGTGGTGAAGCGATCAGCCGGAGGCGAGCATGTAGCGCGAGAAGTGTCTGATGACCCAGACCTGCGCCTCGGGAATGAGCGATGAGCTGGAAGGAAAAACCGTTGTGGACGGCTCGATCTCCAGTGCTTTCACTACGCCGGAGAGATTCAGCCTGTCGTCAGCGATGTAGGCGGCGTAGAGCTGGGTTCGTAGCGGAGAGCCGGAAAGGGCGGTCGGGGAGAGCAGCTGCGTGACCGTTACGTCCTTGAGGAACCTGGTTCCTGAGGGCTCCATCTTGTAGGCGACGTACTTGTCGTCAGACGTAACCGTGATCTTGATCGGGGCCGCGACGGCACCCGCCGGGAAGGAAATGGTCAGACCGGTTTCGGGGATCGAGATCGTTCCGCCCGACTGATCGATAGTCTTCGAGACAGTGACAGTGTTCTGCTTATTTTTCCTCCACCAGACGGCTCGGAGCTTGAGATGCGTCGCGTCGGTTACTGCGCCGATGAGGCCTTGAGCGGCAAACTGCTCGCTTGCTGGTGCGGCAATGGTTTTGGCGGGTGCGAGCGGGGCGGATATCCCGGCCTCGGAGCACGACGCAATGATGAACGCGCCGACGACTACGGCGAGGGAACGAACGAGACCGGATCGCAGCATCTGACCGTCTTGGGGCTGAGGGTGGGAGAGAAGACGGTCACCCTAAGGCAACGGTCATGCCCCTCAGGAACTCGTTGTCAGATAAAGACTTGCAATATTGTGTCTTACCAAGCTCATCAATAACGGTGCAACATTTTGTTACACCAGGATCGTTTCGTTACACGGGTCTGGCAGGTCCGGAATCACCGGCGGCGTCCGTCGAATCGCAGAATCAGGAAAAGAAAATGTGGAGCAACTTCGCGTTTCGTGCGTATTAATGTGATGTTGGAGCGCGGACTTTCATTCCCCTGCTCACCGGTCAGGCCCGCCGTGCTGGCGTGAAACCTGTAGCTCCCACATTGTGTCTTACTAGTTACACCCTTCAGGTGTCTTATCGTTACACCCTTTAGCCACACGGTCGCATGTCAATTGGAACTCAGAGAGCGCGGCTCTTCGTAGCTGCCGTCACCGCCTTTGCAGGCGGATTAATCGTCGCATCCGGTCTCAACTGGACCAAGCTCGGATTTGCGCAGTCTCGCCCCGCATCGGCAATCGTCCAGCCAATCGCCGAAGCCAGCAACGCATTCGTCGCGATCGCGAACAACGTCACGCCCGCGGTCGTTTCGATCGAAGTAATCAGCAACCCCAAGACCAGCACGAGCTCGCAGCGCGGACGCGCGCAGCTTCCTCAGGGCGTTCCACCGGGTATGGAAGACTTCTTCCGGCAGTTCGACATTCCGCAGCAGCAGCGTCCGATGCGCGGCCAGGGGTCCGGCTTTATCGTGACGTCGAACGGATACATCCTCACCAACAACCACGTCATCACCAACTCCGATCGCGAGACGATCGCCGACAAGGTGACGGTGAAAATGCTCGACCACCGTGTCTTCACGGCCAAGGTCGTCGGGCACGATCGCACGACCGACGTGGCCGTGATCAAGATCGATGGCAGCAACTTCCCCACCGTTTCCCTCGGCAACGACGTGACGTCGCGGATCGGCGAGTGGGTACTCGCGATCGGCAATCCGCTCGGGCTCGAGAACACGGTGACGGCGGGAATCATCAGCGCCAAGGGCCGCAGCCTGGCCGAGCTGATGAATCCGAACGGGACGAATCAATACGCCATCAGCGATCTGATTCAGACCGACGCCGCGATCAATCCGGGCAACTCGGGTGGTCCGCTAGTGAACTCCCGCGGCGAGGTGATCGGGATCAACAGCGCGATCGCGAGCCCGACCGGATACAACGCCGGCTATGGCTTCGCGATTCCGGTGACGCTTGCGAAGCGCGTGATGGACCAGCTCATCGCCAACGGGCGCGTGCGCGTTCCGGCGCTGGGCATTGGCATTGATGATGTGAGCCCCGAAGACGCCGCTGTCGCCGGCGTAAAGGACATTCGTGGAGTGCTGGTTCGTAATTTCCCGACGGAAGACACACCGGCCAAGAAGGCAGGCCTCCAGCCGGGTGACGTCATCATCACCGCGGACGGCCAGCCGGTTGACCGCGTCAGCACGCTTCAGAGAATCGTTCGCAACCACAATCCTGGTGAGACGATCGAGATCGAGGCGATGCGCTACGGTCAGCGCAAGACGTTCCGCGTGACGCTGATGGAGGCAAAGACGGATCAAGAGGTCGCAAGCGCTTCAGCTCCGGCTCCGGCTGGCATCAGCGGAATGCTGCACCCGGCTCTCGGGATCTCGGTGGCACCGGTGAGTCCGGAGATTGCGGCGCAGGCGAGACTTGCCACGCCGGTGCACGGTGTCCTTGTTTCCGATGTGATACCGGGCGGACCGGCGGACGAAAAGCTCGCGCGAAATGATGTGATCACCGAGGTGCTGTTCCCGGCGCCGCGTCGCGCGATCAACACGCCGGCTGAACTGCAGCAGGTGCTGAGCCGGCTCAAGAACGGAGACTACGTCAGCCTAAGCGTGTACTCGCTGGATACGCGGGATCATGCGCCGCGAATCGTGAATCTGCAGATAGGCAAGTAACGAAGCATTTTGCTGAGCGAAAAAGCCCTCGCGGATTCCGCGAGGGCTTTTTCTTTTTGCAGCGGACGAATCGAAGTGGAACGCGCGCCGAGTGCAGGCGTTCTCCCCGCGATGGCGGAAGAGGCTCGCACGCGATCCGGAGGCGCTGCTATCTTTTGATCGCAAGCGCGGAAGTGGCGGAATTTGGTAGACGCGCTGGACTTAGGATCCAGTGGAGCAATCCGTGGGGGTTCGAGTCCCCCCTTTCGCATCTCTGTTCCACAATGAACCTGCTGGGGATCGCTCATGGCAAGACGCAAACTGCCTCTGTCGCTCGTTTTTCTGTTGCTCGGCACCTGCAGGGACAGTGTCGCGCCCGCCGGCGGGACAAAACCGAAAGAGAATCCCCAGTCTGTGTCAGTACTCACACAGCACAATGACAACAGCCGGTCAGGCTGGAACGCCAACGAAACCGCGTTGACCACCACCACTGTCAACGTTCAGCAGTTTGGCAAGGTGTTCACGCTCCCGGTGGACGATCAGGTGTATGCCCAGCCGCTGGTCGTCGGCCATGTCTACATCGGCGGCAGCTACCGCAACGTCGTCCTGGTCGCCACGGTCAACAACACGCTTTATGCGTATGACGGGGACAACGGCACACTGTACTGGCAACAGAACTTCACAGCGCCGGGCATGCGGCCCCCACAACACAGCGACATGACAGGGGCGTGTAATGGCTCGTATCAGGATTTCAGCGGCAACATCGGGATCGTCGGTACCCCGGTGATCGATGCTGGGACAGGGACGATGTATTTCGTTGCCCGCAGTACCACGGGTGGCACGTTCGTTCAGTTCCTGCATGCCGTGAAGATCGTCGATGGGAGTGAGATCCCCGGCAGCCCGACGCAAATCGCCGCCAACTCCACCGGGAATGGCGACGGGAGCGTCAACGGCGTGATTGCCTTCGATGCACAGCGCCAGAACCAGCGTCAGGGATTGACGCTGCTGAACGGCACAGTGTATGTGACTTTTTCATCCCACTGCGATTGGGGCCCGTATCATGGATGGATTCTGGGATACGACGCTTCGACCATGCAGCAGCGGGTTGTCTACAATGACACGCCCAACGGTTACGCGGGGGGCATGTGGGAAAGCGGGACCGGCATGGCTGCGGATGCCGCAGGCAACCTGTACGTGGTGACGGGCAACGGCACGGTGGGAGACGCTGGTGATCCGACGAGCCCAACCAATCGCGGCTCGAGCGCCCTCAAACTCACGCCGACCGGTTCGACTCTGGGGGTGGCGAGTTACTTCACGCCCTACAATTACCAGTTCCTCAACGACAATGACCTGGATTACGGAGGGATGGGTGCGTTCCTGATTCCCAATTCAGGCCTTTACCTGACCGGGGGTAAGGACGGGAATCTCTATCTG
>JBGPHO010000026.1:0-15384 GCA_041484425.1 Gemmatimonadaceae bacterium | reverse complement strand
GGCAGCCTGGTCCGTGGATCGCGGGAGGCAATCGCGTCGACGCAGTTGGACGGCGTGCACCGTTACCAGCGTCCGGACGACGACATTGGGTTCGATCCAACCCGCACGTCGCTCACCGGAAACGCCGAACGGCTGACGATCAGCAAATTCGGCGGCGGCGTTACGCGATTCCAGAGCGTGTACCAGCGTTTTTCGCCGGGATTCGAGTCGAACGACGTTGGGTTCCAGTCGCGCGCCGACGAGCAGATGTTCCGCAACTGGTTCGCGCTGCAGATGAGCACCCCGACCAGGGTTTACCGGCAAGCGTTCTTTAATTTCAACACGTTCCAGACATGGTCGACCGCCGGTCTCCCGACCAACATGTCGCTCAACACGAATTGGCACGTGCAGTTCCCCAACCAGATGTGGGGCCACATTGGTGGCAACCTCGGGAATTTCGTTCCGACCTACGCCGACCGTGAAGCGCGCGGCGGACCAGCTGTGCGTCGCTCGCGCGACTTCGACAGCTGGACCGGCGTCGAAGGAGACGGGCGCAAGAAGTGGACACCATACATGTTCGCGGGCGCGTACGGCAGCGACGACGGGCATTCGCATGGCCGCTGGATCAATCCCAGCGTCGACTTCCGGGTCTCCAGCAGATTTTCCGCTTCGCTCGGCGCCAACTACGAGAAGGCCGTCGACGACAACCAGTGGGTCGGCAACTTTGGTGACACGGGTTCAGACACGACGCATTACACCTTCGCTCATCTCGACCAGAACACGTTGAGCCTGAGCTCGCGCATCAACTTCACCGCGTCGCCGACGCTGTCGCTCCAGTTCTACGCGCAGCCGTTCATGACGACGGGCAAGTACTCCAACTGGCGCGAGCTGGCGAACCCGCGGGCCGAGAAGTACGAGGATCGCTACATGCCGTATGCGGGCGGCGATCCGGGCGGATTCGACTTCAAGCAGCTCCGGTCCAATAGTGTCATCCGGTGGGAGTATCGTCCGGGTTCGACGATCTTCTTCGTGTGGCAGCAGGGACGCGAGCTGTCGAGCGATCAGCCGAACGAATTCAACTTCCGCCACGATCTCGGGAATCTGTTCAGTCTGCACCCAAACAACACGCTGCTGGTCAAAGCCTCGTACTGGTTCAATCCTTAGCGAACCCCATAGCGATCGCAGGTCTTTCTTCTGCGCGCGGCCCCGCGGAGTCAGCCACTTCGCGGAGCTTCAGTGAGGAACCTTCCTATCGCCGCTTGTTGTCGCCGTGGCAGACCATATCTACGACGACGGCGCTCGCCAGGATCAGCACAGGATCCTCGCCTTCCGCGATCTCGATTCCGTAGGTGTCGGTCAGGGTGAACCACCGCTTCGACACCGTGGCCACGACGCGACCACCTCGCGTGAACGCGTATTCGTGGTCCAGAAAATCGCCCTCGGCCTCGAGATCGTCGGGACCGGGGACATCGACCGTGAAGCGATGATGAATGAATGAAAACAGCTCCCGTTTCACCACCGCGAGCAGATCAGCCCCGCGCCACAGCTCATAGGTAGGGCTCCAGTTGAGAAGGCGCTGGTCGATGTAAACGAGCTCGTTCCCACCGGTGTCCTGGAACGAGAGCTTGTCGCCGAAGCTGAACAACTTGCCCTTCACGACGAAAGCGTCGCGTTCGTTCTCGTCCTTGATCGTGAAACTATCTGCCAGCGACAGCAGCTTCTGCCGCATCACGTAGCGCATTGATCGGAACCTGTCAGAGAGAGGTTAAGAAACCCGACTGACCCGCGATGGTCTACAACCGCGCAACGGAGAAGTACCGCGCGATGGAGCAGAACCAGGTCCGGTGATCATTGCCCCACGTCACGCTGCAGAACGCGGAAGTACGCTGTCCACGGCCCCACGGCCTTGGTATACGCGCGGGCCATTGTCCGCGTGATCTGGGCGATGTGCGAGAGATCGTGGACCACCCACGTAGCGAGCAGCTGGCGCATCGTCACCGCGCCAAACTCCGGATGCTCGCCCGTCAACTCCATGTCCTTCGCCTTCATATTCCAACCGCGCAGCGTCGCGACATTGCCCGACCGCAGCTCGTCGAACTCCTCCAGTAGATCCCTGAGCGGCCGCTTCGATTTCAATTCGGCGAAACGGTCGAATGGATCGAACCGACGATAGCTCTCCTGCTTGAGAATTATGCGGGCGCGAGGTATCCAGTCAGTCCTCTCACCATGTATGAGGTGCGCGATGACTTCCCGGGGACTCCAGGTGTCCGGCCCTTCGTCCACCCGCGTCCAATCCTCCGGCAGCCCGTCGAGTAGCGCCGTCAACACCGCGGGCGTCCGCTCCAGAATCGGAATTGCTTCCTCGAGGTTGAAGTCCATGTCTCAATGATACGCTCTTGTGCGTTCGTCAACTACTTATCCCCGCGCTAAATTGTTTCGCCGGCCGCTTTGACTGCTTCGTAGGCGGCCACCTCTATCTTTGGAGCAAGAATGTTCGTTCGAATGCTGATCGTTTTCGCTGTCCCCGCTGTTCTCGTGCTCGCTCCTTCATCTTCGGCGGCTCAGGTCACTGCCACGGCTCCTGCGGGCGCGGCGAGATCTCAGCCCGGCGCGCCAACAAAATATCCGGAGCGTCCCGTGCGCCGGGACATTCCGATGACGAACATGATCCGGCGAGCATTTGCCGCGGGGACGAGAGACTCCACCGGCCGCCCGGGACGCAACTACTGGCAGCTCTGGACCGATTACAAAATCAACGCGCGCCTCGACTCCGCGACATCCGTCGTCTCCGGTCGGGAGACCGTCAGCTTTCGCAACAACAGCGACTCGGCGATGCGATCGGTAGTGCTGCGACTCGATCAGAACATCTTCAGGCCGGAAGCGGCTCGCGCCAGCTCCATGGATGCCATCACGGACGGAATGAAGATCACGAGGCTCGTGATAAATGGTCAGACCTTGCAGGTGACGGATACGCTCGGGGCTCCGATTCCTGGTACGACGCGCCGAATGCCGCCTCTCTCCAGAACCCTCGCGCAGACTTCGGCGCGCATCGCTCTGCCGGCGCCAATCGCCCCTCACTCGAGCGGGACAATCGAAGCCGATTGGACCTTCCAGGTGCCACGCACCGATGGTCCGCGCGGATTCCGCATGGGCCGTTGGGCCGACACGCTGTATCAGGTGGCGCAATGGTATCCTCGAGTTGCGGTCTTCGACGATCTGCGCGACGGGGGCTGGGACACCGAGCCGTACCTCGGCAACGGCGAGTTCTACAACAACTTCGGCCACTTTGACGTGAGCATCGATGTGCCGGCTGGTTGGATTGTCGGCGCGACGGGCGTTCTTCAGAATCCGACTGACGTTCTTACGCCGACCGCGCGCGAACGGCTGTCACACGTCCTCGAATCCGATTCCACTCGCACCATCGTTTCGGCCGCCGAGCGTGGACCCGGAAAGTCAACCGCGGCGGGGACGAATGGTCGGCTCGTCTGGCGCTTCGTCGCCGACACCGTCGGAGATTTCGCCTGGGCGACTGCGAACCAGTTCGTCTGGGATGCGTCGCGCGCCACGATTCCGGGACGAGGGCCGGTGCCCTTCAACGTCATGTATCTCCCCGGCCATGCCCAGGCATACGCCGATGGACCGCGCGTGGTCCGGCACGCGCTCGAGTACTACTCGAAGCTCTGGATGCCGTACGCGTTCCCGCAGCTGACGATGGTCGATGGGCCAGAGCTGGGAATGGAATACCCGATGTTCATCATGTCCGCGGTATTTGCGGCGGACCACGAAACCGGACACGAATGGTGGCCGATGATGGTCGGCGTCAACGAGACCTGGTACGGCTGGATGGACGAAGGATTCAATCAGTACATGAACATCCTCTCCGACGCCGACCGCGAGAAGAAGCCGTACAAGCTGGACAGCTTGGGCATAGCTTACGGACGCATTAGCGGCAATGAGCTGGAGCCGCCACTCATGTGGGACGAGAATTACGCTGGCCCGTTCTACGGATTTGTTGCCTACGGAAAAGCACCGCTCATGCTCTCGTCGCTGGGTGGTATCGTCGGCGACAGCGCCGTGTGGCACGCGATGAGTGATTACGCCAAGGCATGGCGCTTCAAGCATCCGTCTCCCTGGGATTACGCGAACTTCATGAGCAACGCGCTCCACCAGGACCTCGGCTGGTTCTGGAACTACTGGCTGTTCACGACTGAATCAGTCGACGGCTCCATTCAGAATGTGCAGACATCCGGCCGGCGCACGGCGGTGACGATCCGACAGAACGGACAAATGCCTTCGCCCGTCATCCTCAAGATCGAATTCGCGGCAACGGGTGCCGCGATCAGGCCAATGGCCAACAGCAGAATGGTGGACGCCACCACGGCGATCGTCACCTGGCCGGTTGATGTCTGGTTCCCCGGGAATCGCACCTTCACCGCGAACCTGGATTTCGGCGGGCGCGCAATCACGAGGATCACGCTGGACCCGAACGGGAGATTCCCGGATCGCGACCTTACGGACAACGTGTGGCCGCGCACGCCGGCCGCAATCAAGCCTGGCGGAGGGAACTAGCCCGTGCGCACCCGTCGAGTAGTACGCACTCGTGCAGCAATCAGACTCTCCACAGGGTTGATCGGTGTCGCGCTGTTCTCGCTACAGGCTAATGCGCAGCAAGCGCCCGTCGTTAAAGCGCAGCAAGCGCCCGTCGTTACTGCCGCGGACTACGCGCGCGCGGAGGGATTTCTTCGAGAGAAGGTGCTGCCACTCGTCAGCGGAATGGGTGTCCAACCCACATGGTTGACCGGCGACCGGTTTGGGTATCGGACCAGTGTCCGCGGCACGAGTCAATTCATCCTCGTCGATCCAGCGCGCGCGAGCCGAATCGCCTGTACACCGGAGACTGATCGCTGCGGTGGAGCGCTCGATCCGCGCGAGATATCGCGTCTCCAGGGCACGGCACAGCTGATGACCGGGTCGCGAACGGAATCCGTATCGCCTGATGGCAAGCGCGCGGCGTTTATCCGCAATTACAACTTGTGGGTGCGCGACGTCGCGACGGGCCGCGAGACCCAGCTCACCACCGACGGGCAGAAAGACTTTGGCTACGCGACCGACAATGCCGGCTGGGTGAAGAGCGATAGGCCTGTTCTCCTCTGGTCGCCGGATTCACGGAGGATCGCGACATTCCAGCAGGACGAGCGCGCGGTCGGCGAGATGTATCTCGTCAACACAAAGGTCGGCCATCCCGAACTTCAGGCGTGGAAGTATCCGCTGCCTGGCGACAGCCTGATCGCGATGATCCAGCGCGTTGTGATCGATGTCGATACGCCGCGCGTCGTCCGGTTCCAGATGCCGCCGGATCCTCACCGTTCTACGCTGTGCGATCACGTCGTCTGCCGAGGCACCGAGTGGGCGGATGTGCAGTGGTATCCGGATGGCTCGCACATCGCGTTTGTCTCGACATCGCGAGACCACAAGCACGAGGTATTTCGCGTCGCCGATGCGGCGAACGGAAGTGTGCGCGATGTCTTTCGGGAAGACGTCGCGACGCAATTCGAGTCCGGGAACGGAATGGTCAACTGGCGCGCTCTTCCGGCGTCAAACGAAGTGATCTGGTTCTCGGAGCGCGACGACTGGGGCCAGCTCTATCTCTACGATCTCACGACCGGGCAGTTGAAGAGCAAGGTCACGAGTGGCGAAGGCAACGTCGCGCAGCTGCGCCGCGTGGACGAGAAGAGCAGAACTCTCTGGTTCGTCGGAAACGCGAAGGAGCGCGGACGCGATCCATATTTCCGTCACTTCTACAAGATCGGAATGGATGGAAAGGGTCTGACTCTTCTCACTCCTGAGAACGCCGACCACGAAATCTCGCTGGCACCCTCCGGCCAGTACTTCGTCGACACGTACTCAACGCCCGAAGTGCCGCCCGTCTCGGTTGTGCGCGATCTGAATGGGAAAAGCATCGTCACGCTCGAAACGGCAGACATTACCGGGTTGCGCGCGATTCGATGGAAGCCGCCGATGCCCATCACGGTCAAGGCGCGCGACGGCAAGACGGATCTCTATGGCCTCATGTACGTGCCCACGAATCTGGATCGCAGCAGGAAGTATCCGATCGTCAACCACATTTATCCCGGCCCCCAAACCGGCAGCGTCGGCGGCCGCAGCTTCTCACCGGCGCGCGGCGATGCGCAGGCGCTCGCCGAGCTGGGATTCATCGTCGTGGAGATAGACGGAATGGGGACGCCGTGGAGATCGAAGTCGTTCCACGACGCCTATTTCGGCAGGATGGGCGACAACACGCTTCCCGATCAGGTCGCGGCGATGAAGGAGCTCGCCGGCCGCTACCCGTGGATCGACCTGAATCGCGCCGGAATCTATGGACACTCGGGGGGTGGATTCGCCGCCGCCGACGCGATGTTCCGCTACCCGGATTTCTTCAAGGTCGGAATCTCGGAGGCGGGTAATCACGACAATCGCGAATACGAAGACGACTGGGGTGAGAGATACCAGGGCTTGCTCGCGCACACCTCGGATGGCAGCGACAACTATGCAGCGGAGGCCAATCAGCTCCTCGCGAAGAATCTGAAAGGAAAGCTGCTCCTCGCGCACGGCACCATGGACGACAACGTACCGCCGTACAACACGCTGCTCGTCGTCAACGAGCTGATCAAAGCGAACAAGGACTTCGATCTGATTCTGCTTCCCAACCGCACTCACGGGTTCGCCAACGAGGCGTACATGGTTCGCCGGCGCTGGGATTATTTCGTCAAGAACCTTCTGGGAGCAGAGCCGCCCAAGGAGTACCAGATCGGCGCCGCGGCTCGGAGAGTTCCGTGATGGAAAGAACTGCAACGTACGACTACCGGCCAGGGGCTGACGGCGGGGCGGCTCTGGGGTACCTGCGGGCTGTTTCTCGGTGGGAAACTATTCAAGTGGTTTGGCGTTAATGATCGCAAGCCCCTGCGCCGGCTCGCGCGCATCAAACATCCCGCCCGCAGCCCACCGCCGACCCGCCGTCAGCCCCTGGCCGGTAGTCATATTTTGCAGTTGCCTAGCCGTGTTGCCCATGACCGCCACGGCGCAAGTCGCCCCGCCAGTCTTTACTCACGCCGACACCCTGCGGGGATCCAACACGCCCCAGCGCGCCTGGTGGGACGCCGCGTTCTACGACCTGCACGTCAAGGTGAGTCCAGCGGACAGCAGCATTACAGGCTACAACGCGATCACCTACCGCGTGCTCAAGTCGGTCGCGCGCCGCGAGATGCAGATCGACCTGCAGATGCCGCTCGTCGTCGACAGCATCGTGCAGGACGGACTCGAGCTGAGCGCCCGGCGCGACGGCAACGCCTTCTTCGTCACGATGATCGCGCCGCAGAAGCGAGGGGCGAAGAAGACGGTCTCCGTCTACTACCACGGCAAGCCCACCGTCGCGATTCGTCCGCCATGGGATGGCGGGTTCGTGTGGGCGCGCGACAGTCTCGCCCGCGACTGGGTGGTGACCGCCAACCAAGGCACGGGCGCGAGCGTATGGTGGCCGAACAAGGACATCTACGCCGATGAGCCCGACAGCCAGCGTGTCGCGATCACCGTTCCCGACTCACTGTTCGATGCCTCGAACGGGCGGCTGCGCCGCACGACACCGAACGGCGACGGCACAACGACCTACGAATGGTTCGTCCGCAATCCTATCAACAACTACGACGTCACCGTCAACGCCGGGCACTATGCCCACTTCGACGACGTTTACCAGGGAGAGAAGGGCAAGCTCACGCTCGATTTCTACGCGCTCGACTATCACGTCGACACCGCAAAGAAGCAGTTTCAGCAGGTGAAGCCGATGCTACAGTGCTTCGAGAGCTGGTTCGGCCCGTTTCCCTGGTACGAGGATGGCTACAAGCTCGTCGAGACTCCGCATCTTGGCATGGAGCACCAGAGCGCAGTCGCCTACGGCAATCATTACAAGAACGGATATCTCGGCCGCGATCGATCAGCGACCGGTCACGGGCTGTTGTGGGATTTCATCATCATCCACGAGAGCGCGCACGAGTGGTTCGGCAACAGCATCTCGATGAAGGACGCCGCCGACATGTGGATCCACGAGAGCTTCGCTACCTACGCGGAGGGCCTGTACACGGAATGCCAGCAGGGAAAGAAGGCAGGAGCAGAGTACACCGTTGGACAGCGGAAACTGATCAGAAACGACATCCCGATCGTCGGCGTGTACGGAGTGAACCGTGAAGGCTCAGGCGACATGTACGACAAGGGCGGTAACATGCTCCACACGATCCGTCAGTTGGTCAACGACGATGCCCGCTGGCGCGGCATTCTGCGTGGGCTGGGCAAGACCTTCTGGCACCAGACAGTGACCACCAAACAGGTCGAGGATTACATCAGCCGCGGGTCGGGGATGGATCTGAGCAAAGTGTTCGACGAGTATCTGCGCACGACGATGGTTCCGACACTCGAGTACAAGCTCGAGGGACAGAAATTGTCCTACCGCTGGAGCAATGTCGTGCCGGGATTTGCGATGCTGGTGAAGGTCACGACGTCGACCACCGGCTACTCGTGGATCAGGCCAACCGAGTCATGGAAAACGATGGCCGTGAAGCTGAGCCGGCCCGAGGATTTTCGCGTCGACGAGAACTTCTACGTCAAAGCGAAGGATCTCCTCAAGCCGGCTCCCGACTCATCTACCGTCCGTAAAGGCCTGTAACGCGCGCGGTTCCGAGCCTGTTGGCGTTCAGATTGTATCCTACCATGGCAGCGCTCGCGTTCCCGGGCACATCGAGCTTGTCCACTTTGAGCGCGAAGACGGTGATGTGATAGTGATGCGGCTTGTTGCCCACCGGTGGACACGGCCCGCCGTATCCCTTCGTTCCAAAGTCGGTCATGCCCTGCGCGCTTCCACTCGGCGGGTTCTTTCCGTTACCCGCGCCTTCGAGGAGAGCAGTCGTCGACGCCGGGATATTGTACATCACCCAGTGCCACCAGCCGCTTCCGGTCGGTGCATCCGGATCATACATGGTGACAGCGAAAGATTTCGTCCCGGCCGGCGGGTTCGACCACTGGAGCGCGGGTGAGAGGTTCTGCCCGTTGCAGCCCATGCCGTTGAAGACGTGGGTAAGTGCGATGCGCCCCTTCGATGTCAGATCGGGCGCCGTCAGCTTGAAATGACCCGTAGCATGTGCTGTCGCTTTGGGTTTTGCCTTCGGCGCTTTCGCAGCCTGGGCGGCCGCCATCGATGCTACTCCCAGAATCATCGCAGCAGCCGCGACTGTTGCCCGGCCGTATCGGCGTGACTTGTACATCATGTCTGCCCTCCTGATTGGCTGAAGAAGATCGTGCTATCTCCACACGGCGAGAATGATTCCCGCGAGCAAGAACGAAACGAGATTGTACGTCGTGTCGATGAACCAAAGCTGCATCGGCTTGCTGGAGAATAGCGCCATTGCATAGCTGGTCGGAGCGGCAAAACCGAGCCAGAACAGAAAGCCGAACAGAGCGCCGTGCGCCGCGGTGAAAGCAATCTCGGGGTTGAAATGCCCGAATATCAGAGCCATCACCCACGACTGGATGAGAGCGCAGACGAAGGCCGACACGTACATCAATGGCATGTTGGCGCTTGCTGCCTGGGCCCGCATCTGCTCTTCGGTCCGGCCCTGGAGCGCGATCCATTTCTTGGCGAACAGAATCGGAGAATACCAGAGACCGCCAAGAGTGAAGATGACGATGGCGGCGACGAGAACTGCGAGGTAGTTGACCGCGGGGAAATGCATTGCAAACCCTCCGTCGGATCTGGGTGGCGCGCGAGCCCGGGAGAATCTACGTGCCGTCGGCGAAGGCCGCAGCAGTGCAAATCATCCGAATGGCAGCCTCGGCGGCAGCGCCATCTGTATCGGCGGCTGGATCGTAGGCGGACAGGGTGATCCCGGCGATCCGGAAATGCTCAGCGATCTGCGAGAGCGCGTACTCGACATCCTCGATCGTCAGCCCGTCCGACACGGCGAAATTGTTTGCGGCCACCACGTCGGCGTCGAGCACATCGAGATCGAGGTGGAGGTACATCTTCTGAACGCGCTGTCTGATCAACGCCAGAGTGTGAGCCAGATCTGACCGCACCTTCCTCGGCTCGATGACTTGAACGCCTGATTCGTCGAGCAGCCCGCCTTCGAGTGAATCGATGTCCCGCGTTCCGATCAGACACACCCGCTCATCTGGGACGGGCTCGAACTCGGGCACCGTTGCCGCGAGGTGAGTCCAGCAGCGACCGGTGATTATGGCGACCGCTGTCCCGTCCAGAAATCCGCTGGTCGTCGTCTCGGGAGTATTGAAATCAGCGTGCGCGTCGAACCATGCGACTCCGGTAGAGTCCGTGCCAAGTCCGGCGAGCGTTCCAACCGCCGTGTTGCAGTTGCCCGCGAGTACGATGGGGAGCCGGCCAGATTCACGTGCTTCGCGCACGGCGCTCGATAGCATCCGCATCAGCTCGAAGCTCGTCTGGATCTCCGCGTGCCAGGAATCGTCAACCAGCGCGGCGACCTTCGTGTGCACGCGATGGCCATTCTCGCGCAGGGCGCGCTCCAATCCGGCGTCGAGGAGTGCTTCCGGACCCGCGCCCATTCGCGCGCGGTGATTCCCGGAGTCGTAGGGGACTGCCAGCAGTTGCAGATCCATTTTGCTAAAACTAGCGCGAAGTTCGGGAGAGAAATGCAACTAACAAGACGTCAGCCTGAGCCGACAAAGCCGAAGCCCGTTCAAGCAAGAGACTTGTTACGGCCTATCGAGGTGCTCCCTGGCCGCGAGCGCTCTCGCCGCGAACGCCTTCGCATCAGCCGGCGAGAAACTCTCCATGAGCGGCCCCTTGCCGATCTCGACATCGCGGAAAACCTCCTCGCCATTTGCGCGGAAGAGCTGAAGCCGGCCCTCCGCGTACTTCGCGTCGGCGAGATCGCGCAGGTGGTACGCCACCCCATGGTCGAAGAGGGGCACGAGCGCACCCAGAGCCATGCGCGCGAAGACCCGGTTGACCGCGCCCTTGATCGTATCCGTCGTCTCCCGCGCGTTGATGCGCGCGAGTCCGCGGTCCGTCATCTGCGCGACTATCGTCGTGTCCATCAGCAGGAGCGCCGCCTGTCCATCCCTGCTGACGATCGCAAAACGCGCACGACTCGGCAGCTCTCTGTCCGTCACGTGCGCGACCGAATCCGGTACGTGGACATTGACGTGCATCGTGGCGGAGTCCTGCGCGCCAATTGGAGCGGCGATCAGGGCGAAAGCGAGACTGGAACTGACGACGATGCTGAACTTCACTAGTGCTCCGGACGAGGGGGTCTTCTCGCTCTACGCCGACGCTCCAGCCAAAGTTTCGTAAGGCTGCAACTGCAGCTGAACGGGATGCGAGACGTCAGAAGCGTAGTTGCGAGGCACTAGTAAGAACGCCTAGACGTCACGCAGTGGCATTGCGGCACAAGCATTGGCTTGTGCACTGAAGCGCGCCGGTAAAGTCGGAGCGCAGTGACTAACAACTGATCACTGTGCTACGGACAACTCGGATCCCGTTCAGTTGCAGTAGCGTCTAGTTTCGGTATATGTCAGCGAACTGCGCCTTCAGAGCCGCGATCTTCGGCTGATCATTGATCACGATGTACAGCTGATTCGGATGCTGGGCCAGGTAGTTCTGGTGGTACTCCTCTGCCGGGAAAAACGCGCGGAGCGCCGCGATCTGTGTCACGATCGGACGTGAATAGGTCTTTGCTTCCGTCAGCTGCTTGATGTAGCTCTCGGCAACCTGCTGTTGCTGGGCGTTCCTGTAGAAGATCGCCGAGCGGTACTGCGTACCGTGGTCAGGTCCCTGGCGATTGAGCTGCGTCGGGTCGTGCGCGACGGAAAAGAAAATCTGGAGGAGTTTGCCGTAGGTGACCTGCGACGGATCGTAGATGACCTCCACCGATTCCGCGTGCCCCGTGTCACCCGTGCTGACCTGCTCGTACGAGGGGCTCGCAACGTCCCCACCCGCGTAGCCCGAAATCGCGCGCTTGACTCCCTTCACGTGGTCGTAAACCGCCTCGACTCCCCAGAAACACCCACCCGCGAACACAGCGGTGTCCTCGGTGGCGCTGCCGGTCACCGGCACATCGAACGACGGCGCGCTCACCGGCCCATCAGTAGTGCGGGAAGCGCCGTTCGTGAGCCTTGCGGCGAAAAGAACGAACGCGATCGTAAGTACGGCCAAAACAGCAACAAAGCTGGGCAGCGAGCGTTTCATCGTGGTTCTCGGTGGGGGATGTCTATTAAACCATAAAATGCCAGCGATTGTTCCGATTTTACAGCTGGTCAGTAGCGGCGGCGGGCGGCAGTTCCGGACGAGCTATTCCGTCACCGATAGCACGTTCCCATCCGGGTCCTTGAACCACGCCACCTTCGCCCCGCTCGGCGAGCTCCAGACGCCGAGCTGGTCCTGCTGCATCCCGGGGTAGCGCTCGAGCCTTACGCCCCTCTTTTGAAGGGCTTTCACGGTCTTGCCGATGTCGCTTACGCTCCAGCCGAGTATGGTGAAGGGCGCGGGTTGGAACCCTGGCACGCTCGAGACGTCGACGACGCGAACCATGACTCCGTTGGCATCGAAAACCAGCGCGAACTGGTCGTCACTCACAAAGCGGAGCCCAATTGTCTTCTCGTAGAACTGGCGCGCCTTCTCCCTGCTTCTGGTCGGAACGAACGCGATTATGTCCATCGATCCGAGCATCGGACCTCCTCGAAGTCAGTCAGGTGAAAATGGGTGGCAGCCTTTGCTCGCTCGTCCTTCGAAACGGATAACTGAAAGCCAGCCGCCCCTCGAGATCGGGGTCCGGAGGATTGCCTCCCTCCAGATAAATCCATTCAATGTCGACGAACTCGCTGTTCTTCCACATTCCGATCCCGACGTGTCTTTCGAGATCGAGCTCGTGCTTGGATGCGAGCGAAAGACTTCGCAGGGCGTTGAACGCGCGGTCGTGAAACTCCCTCGTCACCGGCAGCACGAGAAATCCGCATCCCGTGCGTTCCGACGCGATTCGATATGGTAGCTCGAATTTGTTGGCGCGCACGGCTTCGAGCGCCAGACGCAGCTCCAGCTTGAGGGCGCGCAGCTCGTACCGTCCCAGAAGAGCGATCTCGGACAGGATCTCGTAGCAGTCGGAATCGGCGTACTCTCCTTCCTGTGCCGCGATCTTGCTCGCGAGAGTATCCAGCACAAAAGAGAATTCGCAGGCGGTCGGCCCCCCACGGGAGACCGCCGCTCTCTCGAATCTGGGATCGGGTGGCGACGAAAAATCCTCCAGCAGGTACTGTCCGATCAGTGCCGACTCGCTTACGGCCGTCGATGGCGGATCCCAGTTGAGGAGGATGTCGCGCCGGAAGCTGAAGTAGTCGAGCAGCTCTGCGGGGGTGACGAAGTGGTGGCAGATCTCGAAGTAGTCCGCATCCCTCAGGACGTGGACGAAGCCGCCACTCCGGCTTTTCTTGAACCGCGCCGCCCGGAACGCCCGTGACTTCGGGGGCACGCGGTAGATGATCATGCTGACGAACGAATCAGGCTCCTTTAGCGCGACCATGGCGCGGTGCCCGAAGTGATTCACCAGCGACAGACCCACGTAGGCGCCGAGCAGGTCGCGGGTGTTCTGGATCCGCTTCACGCCCTTCCTCACTACGTGGCCGGATATCCACTTCTCGAGATCCCCCGACTTGGACGCCACCTTCTGGTCTCGCTCGCACAGCTGGAAAATGAACACGATGCCGTCCATCAACATCACCCTGTCCGCGAGCTCGACCTCCTTTTCGAAACTGATCGGCAGCTGGCTTGCCGGGTACGAAAAGGCTCTCATGAAGACGTTCGCGTGCTGCTGGGCGGCGTGATCGTGTAGAAGGCTGGAAGGCTCCCGGACGCTCTCTTTCACTCAGAACCGTCTCGATCGTCGTTCCCGCGCCAGTAGCAGCGCCGCGCCCACGAGACCGGTGATGGTGCAGAAGAGGTAAAGCGTCCGGATGCTCACGAGCCCGTACAACGGATTCGCATCGGTGAATGGCCGGAAGGGACGGATGTCCGGGTACATGATGCCATTGAGCACCGAGTGAAAAATCCCGCCAAAGATTCCGCTCACCACCGCCAACGGCATTCGGAACTCGGCCGCGAGCGCCTCGGGGACCACGTCACGCGGTCGCGCCCACCAGCCACCCACGCGGGAGACGATCAGTCCGCACAGCAGTCCAATCAGACCGCCCAGAAGAAACGTGTGCGCCTGCCGATGCACGGGGTATTCGCCCCGCAACAGGTAGTAACCCGACTCGACGTCGATCACGACCTGCGCGAGCGAGTACGCCGCCATCGAGAACTGTCGTGGCGCGGCGGCCTTGATGAGAACGCCGGGACCGAGGTGAAATGGGGTTGCTGGCATGGCGCTCCAGCCAATTTATCCGGCCGCCAACGCTTCCCACTAGGACGAAGTGGAATCGGCTCGGTGAGTCGCTTGGTCGCCGCCTCTCACACGGACTATTATTTGGCGATGAAGACCGGTCAATCGGGCTTATGGCCAGTGATGACATTGGCATATCTGCTGGCCTTGCAGCCGCTGCGGGCGCAGACCGACGAGATTCAGGTGTACACCGGCGAGCTCGAGACGCCGGGCAAGGCCAATCTCACCGTTCACGCCAACTACACTCCGGACGGCCGCACGGTCGCCGGGTTTCCCGGCGCGGTCGTGCCGCAGGGCTCGCTCAATGGCACGTTCGAGTGGGCGTACGGAGTAACCGACTGGTTCGAAGCTGGCACCTATCTTCCCGTTTACACCCTTACCCGCGACCGAAGGCTCGAGCTCGATGGGGTCAAGCTGCGGACGTTGCTCGCCGTGCCGCACGCCGGGACCAGGCGCTTTTTCTACGGCGTCAACTTCGAGCTCAGCTTCAATTCAAGGCACTGGGATGAATCGCGATACGGCGGCGAGATACGGCCAATCGTCGGGGCGCGATCCGGTCCATGGGATTTGATCGTGAATCCCATTCTCGACACCTCCTTCGATGGGTTTTCTCGCCTCGATTTCGCGCCGTCACTGCGAGTTGCCTATAACGAATCGCCCAGCGTTGCTCTGGCAGTGGAGCACTATGCCGATTTCGGCCAGCTTCGTCACTTCGAAAGTGGCGCGAGGCAGGAGCATAACCTCTTTGCCGTGGCCGACTACGCTCGCAAGCTGTTCGACCTTGAGGCAGGAATCGGTTTCGGTTTGACGAAAGCCTCGGACAAAGTGGTGCTCAAAACGATCCTCTCCCACACTTTCTAGGGTCGCGGCGCCGGCAAACGCGCGGCGGTGATCGAGTCAGGGCCGGACCGCATCACCCTTCGTTCGATCGCAGCAGGGCGGCGACGTCTTCGAG
>JBGPHO010000025.1:0-15564 GCA_041484425.1 Gemmatimonadaceae bacterium | reverse complement strand
TAGTCAGCACGCCGGTCGGCTTGTTGAGAACGATCCAGTCCGGTGCGGCTGGTAAAGCAACGGCCTTGCCATCGACGGTGATCTTGTCCTGCTTGGGGTCTACGCTCTGCCCGGTCTGTGCGACGGCTCCATTGATGCGCACGCGTCCGGCGGCAACCAGCTCTTCGGCCTTGCGACGAGACGCGATTCCCGCGCGTGCCAGGGCGCGCTGAATTCGCATTGATTCGGGCATCAGTCTGCCCGCGGGGGCGCCTCGCCGTTGTCCTTGCCAGCGGGCTGGGCCACTCCCCCGGGGGGCGTCGCCTGCCGCGGGGCCCGCAACGCAATCGCCAGCTCGTCGGCGCGTGGAAGTTCTTCCAGGTGCCTCAACGCGAACTGTTCGAGGAACGATGGCGTCGTGCCGTAGTGGAGCGGACGCCCGAGGCCTTCGCCGCGCCCGACGACGTCGATCAGCCCGCGCTCGTGGAGTGATTTGAGTATCGCTCCCGCGCCGACACCCCTGATCTCTTCGATCTCCGAGCGGCCGATCGGCTGGCGGTAGGCAATGATCGCGAGCGTCTCGAGCGCCGCCGTTGATAGCCGCTGCGGCCGCGCGGCAAGCTGGGATCGCTCGATCGCTTCCGTATACTCCGGGCGGGTCAGGATCTGCCATCCTCCGGCAACCGCGATGAGCTCGACACCATGACCATCCGTGTCGTAGTGGAGGCGCAGCTCTTCGAGCGCGGATTCCAGCGTCGTCTCCGCGTCGTCGGCGTGGGCCGCCATCGCGCGCAGCGCAGCTTCTGGAACCGGTGTGGCGCTCGCGAAGAGCGCCGCTTCAAGCAGCTTCGCTAGAGGAGTCACGTGTTATCTCGAACGCGGCGAACGCGTGTGGCTGCAGCAGTCGGAGCTCTCCACGCCTTGCGAGCTCGAGAAGCGCGAGCAGGAGCGAGAGCACTTCCCATGGCTCCGCCTTTCTTGGAAGAATGTCTTTCCATTGCGCGCGGGCGCGGATCGCAAGCAGCGCCCGCACGATCCCTATCGCCCCATCCACATCGAGCGCACGCGGAACGACATCATGGATGTGGGGCTTCCTGGCGAGCCGCAGCACGCGGTCGACGGCCGAGAGAAGCTCAGGCAGCGACAGCGAGAGCTTGCCCGCTACCGGGATCTGCACCGCTTGCTGGCTGTACGCGCGCGCGAACCTGCCGCGGCGATCCTCGCTCCTACGCTCCAGTACGTCGACGACTTCGCGCACCTGCTGGTACTCGAGGAGCCTGCGCACCAGCTCCGCCCGCGGATCGTCCCACACATCTTCTCCCTCGCGGCGCGGTAGCAGCGTCTGCGCCTTTATGCGGACGAGCCGAGCCGCCATCTCGAGGTAATCCGCGGCCTCATCCAGCTTGAGCGACGAAATCCGCGCCAGGAACTGCTCGGCGATTCTTGCTATGGGGATGTCGTAAATGTCGATCTGCTCGTCGCGAATGAGGGTGAGCAGGAGATCGAGCGGTCCCGAATATTCCGCCAGCTCGACAACGAAGACCTCGGACGCCGCCGATTCGGCGACCGCGAGGGAACCCGGCAGCATCGTGGTCACATCGTCCATGGACTGGGAATGATGTAGGGGAAGACCGCCCGAGTCGCCACAGTATCGAGGAAGAAGACCGGGGCAAACCAGAGGTTGAGGAGCGGTCGACCAAAAGTGAGGAGCACGATGAGTATCAGCAACCCTTGTCTGCCGAGACGCTGATAGCTCAGAGCCCACGCCGGAGGAAGAAGGTATTTGAAAACGTGGGACCCATCCAGCGGCGGTATGGGAATGAGATTGAAAGCCATCAGGGAGAGATTGATCACGATGCCAAAGCGAAGCATCGTTTGAAGGATTGCCCCGGTGGTCGCCAAGGCGGGGACCGCGCCCCCGATCACGCCGACCAGGATGATCAACGGCACGCAGACGAGCGCAATGACAAGATTGGTCGCAACCCCCGCGAGTGACACGATGATGTCACCGCGCTTGAAGTTACGATAATTCCGGGGAATGACGGGAACCGGCTTGGCACCTCCGAAAGCCATCGTTCCGTGACTGCCGACAAACGTCAGTAGCGGCAGGATGATCGTCATGAACAGATCGATGTGCGGCAATGGATTCCACGTCAATCTGCCCAGAGCATAGGCGGTCGTGTCGCCCTGTTTCAACGCCGCGTACCCGTGTGCGTACTCGTGCGCCACCATCGAGAACAGGAGTATGGGCGCAAGGAGGATGAAATACTGAAATTGATCCAAAGTTTGGGAGTTGTCGTTTGGGTAGCGTGTGGAAGTTACCATTTCTCTCCATTGCCGGCACCCGCTGGTTAAAGAATCCGGATCGTGGTCCCACACCTTTCGGCGATCGAGTTCACAGAATTGGCGGAATCTCGAAGCCATAGGGAGCCGCGGGCGGTGTCCCTGAAAAACGCCGGTTGAATCGCAAGAGACCGTTGAGAGAGTGCCGTCCGCGGGTTGACGTGAGCCTCTCACGAGGGCAAATTTCACGGCTAAACCACAGCCCTGAAAGACACCGGAGATCAGTTAGTGCCAAATCTTGCTTCAGCGAAAAAGAACATGCGGAAATCACGCGCCGCTGCCATCCGCAACCGCGGCCAGAAATCCGCGCTCCGCACCGCGCTCAAGCGGGCGTCCGCCGGAACCGCTGAGGAGAAACTGTCCGCGGTGAAGCTGCTTGACCGTGCTGCGCGCAAAGGCCTGATCCATCGGAACGCGGCGGCCCGCCACAAGAGCAGACTGGCGAAGGCCGGAAAGTAAAACCCGACGAAAACCAAAAGGGCGCCCGAAGGCGCCCTTTTTTTATTCGCGTATCTACATCGTCGCCAGCTCGCCACCGCAACGCTCGCAGTACCACTCGGTCGGATAGTTCGCGGCTCCACACTCGGGGCACTTGAGCGTTTTGTGCTGCTCGGATCTCGGGTCCTGCGTACCGCCGGTCTTTGGAACCGAAGGCGGAGTCGCAACCGCCGTTGACGGAGGAGCGCCGGATCCGCTTCCCGGGCGAAGGACCGGAAATTGGTCGAACGGCGAGCGGCTGCTGGGAGTGTTTTGCGGTTGCTGCTGCGCGCGCGCCGCAGCGGGCTGCTCGGAGCGTGCCGGCGGATTCAGGGTCGGCGGCTCGGGCACCGCCGGGCGCGACACTACCGGTGATATCGGCGGGCGCTGGCCGTCCGTAGAGACTCCCCGGCCGGCCGCGATCGCTTCTGCCTGCTTTTCCTTTACGCTCAGGGCGAATATCCGATTCAACTCGTTCAGCTGCGCCTCGATGGCGGCCTTCTCCTTCACCAGACGCGCCAACTCCTTGTCCCACGCGCCGCCGATCTCCTTCCACTGCTTGTCGGTGTATTCTCCGACCGCGGCGCGCAGCTCGGCTTCCTGGCGGGCATCCCGCTGCTGCGATTCCTGGCGGGAGACGTCCTCGAGCCGCAGCGTCAACGCGTCGATGTTCTCGCGCAGCTCGCCGGCCCGTTCCGCCAGCTTGCTCGAGACTTCGCGCAGGCGCGTCTTGTAGTCCGCCTGCACGCGCTGATACACGGATGCGGAAGTGTTTGCGCGCTTCTCTTCCAGCGCGGAAAGCCACTCCTCGTATCTCTGGCGCTCCTTCAGGAGCCCATTGAGCGCGTCCAGTGAGACAGGCTCCTTCTCAGCCATCGTGCTTCATCCCCTTGTTCTATTCACCTTCTCCCGACCGCGGGCGGGAATCCCCGAGCGATAGACGACCGACCCCGCCACTATAGTACAAGCGGCGCGCCCCACCAAGGTCATTCCCTCGTACGGACTGTTCCGTCCCTTGGATACAAATCGTGAGGGGTCAACCTTCCAGCGCGCCTTGGGATCGAACACCGTGACGTCGGCCGCTGCTCCGCGCGTGAGCGATCCGCCGGGAAGGCCGAAGATGCGGGCGGGAGCACACGCCATCCGATCGACGAGATCGGAGAAAGAGAGATGGCCCGGCTCCACGAGATTGGTCACTATCACGCCAAGCGCCGTTTCGAGGCCGACGATTCCATTCGGCGCGTCGGCGAACTCTCTCTCCTTTTCGTCGTAGTGATGGGGCGCGTGATCCGTCGCAATGAGGTCGATCGTTCCGTCCTTCACACCATCGCGCAGGGCCTCGACATCCTTCGCGGTGCGCAGAGGCGGATTCATCTTCGCATTCGTGTTATACGCACCAACGCTCGCTTCCGTCAGCGACAGATGGTGCGGGCAGACTTCCGCGGTGACTCTGATCCCGCGCTCCTTGCCCCAGCGAATGAGCTCCACAGATCCCTTGGTGCTCATGTGCGCCAGGTGAACATGACCGCCCGTCAACCGCGCGAGCAGGATGTCGCGGATGACCATGATCTCCTCCGCCTCCGCCGGAATCCCCTTGAGGCCGAGCTGCGCGCTGACGATCCCTTCGTTCATCGACCCGCCGGCCGAGAGCGTTGGCTCTTCGCAATGGTCGATCACTGGAATCCTGAAGGTGCGCGCGTACTCGAGCGCCGTCCGCATCAGCTGCGCGCTCGCGACCGGCTTGCCGTCATCGCTGACCGCCACCGCGCCGGCGCCCACCATCTCCCCGAATTCCGCCAGCGCCTTCCCTTCCTGGCCGACGGAGATCGCGCCGATCGGATATACGCGCGCCGCCTCGGCTCGCTGCGCCTGGCGGACGATGAAGCCGACCGCCGCCTGGTTGTCGGTGACCGGATCGGTGTTCGGCATCGCGCAAACCGCGGTGAATCCACCGGCCGCGGCGGCCCGCGCTCCCGTCGCGATGGTCTCGACATCCTCGCGTCCTGGCTCGCGCAGATGGCAGTGAACATCGATGAAGCCCGGCGAGACTATGAGTCCCGCGCAATCGATTACATCAGCCTCTTCGGGACCCTCGATCGTGCGTCCCACGCCGGCAATCGCACCGTCAACAATGAGGACATCGCCAACTCCGTTGAGGCGCTGGGATGGATCGACGAGGGTTCCGCCCTTGAGGAGGATCGGCTTCACTCCCTGTCCTCGCGGCCGCGGCCGCTGCCACCCTTGGCCGCTTCGGCCAGCTCCGGCTTCCCGCCGGCGAGCAGGTAGAGCACCGCCATGCGAACCGCAACGCCATTCGTCACCTGCTCGAGAATCACGCTGTGCGGACCATCGGCCACGTCAGAGTCGATTTCGACGCCGCGATTCATCGGACCGGGATGAAGGATCAGAATGTCACCCGGCGCGCGATCGAGCCGCTCGCGCGTAATGCCGAACACGCGGTTGTATTCGCGCGCGGACGGTATGTATCCAGCCGTCATCCTCTCGAACTGGAGACGCAGGACGTTGAGCGCTTCCGCCCATTCAATGGCTTCCTCGACGCGATCGAAGATCTTCACCCCAAACTCGTCGATAGCATTCGGGAGTAATGAGCGTGGTCCGCAAACCGCCACTTCCGCGCCGAGCTTGTTCAACCCCCAGATGTTCGATCTCGCCACGCGCGAGTGCAGAATGTCGCCGCAGATGCAGATGCGCCGTCCCTTCAGGTCGCCCAGCCGGTCGCGCAACGTGAGAATGTCGAGCAGTCCCTGGGTCGGATGTTCGTGCGTCCCGTCGCCGGCGTTGATGACGTTGGACTGGATCCGCTCGGCGAGAAACTGCGCCGCGCCCGAAGCCGAGTGCCGGATGACGACCATGTCGATGCGCATTGCCTCGAGATTGCGAGCGGTATCCACCAGAGTCTCGCCTTTGGACACGCTCGAGCCCGACGCCGAAACGTTGACGGTGTCGGCGGAGAGTCTTTTCTCAGCGAACTCGAATGAGATCCGCGTTCGCGTCGAGTTCTCGAAGAAAAGATTTACGATCGTGGAGCCGCGCAGTGCAGGCACCTTCTTTATCGCGCGCTCGCTGATCTCCTTGAAGGGCTCGGCGGTATCGAGAATGAGTCGAATCTGGTCGCCCGTCAGCGACTCGAGGCCGAGGAGATCCTTGCCAAGTGTACCCGTCACGCCGCCGACTTGGGAACGATGACGACCTCGGTGCGCTCGTCGAGCTCGGCAACCAAAACGTCGACTCTCTCATCGGGGCCAACTTCTATCTTCTTACCGACGACGTCGGCGTGAATCGGAAGCTCGCGTCCACCGCGATCGATCAGAACCGCGAGCGAGATGGAACCCGGCCTTCCGAAGTCGGCGAGCTCGTCGAGCGCGGCGCGCACGGTGCGCCCCGTGTACAACACGTCGTCGACGATCACGATGTGTTTTCCCTCCAGGTCCCATGGCAGGTATGTCGGGCCCACGACGGGTCGCGGACCCACGGTCTGAAGGTCGTCTCGATAGAGCGTGATATCGAGCGACCCCTGCGGCACCGTCACGCCTTCTCCGCCCTCGATCATCTTGACGAGCCGGTCGGCGAGCTGAACGCCGCGACGCTGGATTCCAACGATGATGAGATCGTCCGTGCCGTGGTTGAGCTCGACGATCTCGACGGACATGCGCTTCAAGGTGCGCTCGACGGCCCGGGCGTCGAGGACCGTCGTGGTGTTCGTAGCCATTGGAGCACAATATGGCGCACCGGACGGGTTAATTGAAGGACGCGGGCACTAAGTGCAAACGACTACTTTTCTCTGATGCTCGCTGAGCTATTGAAGCTGTTCGTCGGAACCCGCCAGCCGGACACTGCTACCTCCCACGAGGTGCTCGGAATTCCCGTGGTCGTCTACAACACGCGGCCCGACATCGACACCGGCGCCGTGATTGCTCGCCTGGAGCGCAGCTTGTCCCTAATCGAGCGATACGTCCCGCACCACTTCCGGCATCTGAAGAGGGATTTCGCCTATATCGTGGTACAGCGCTTCGCCTGCCGGGGAGCATACTTCCACGCGCAGCGCGCCTGCCTGACGGAGTTGACGTTCACGGTCAATCCGGACTTCTCCGACGCTGAAGTCGCCGCGACGATCCTTCACGAAGCGATGCACGCCCGTCTGCACGCGCTCGGATTCCCGCTGGAAATGGATGACCGCGCAAGGCAGGAGCGCTTCTGCCGGCGAGCGGAGATCGAATTCGGGCTTCTGGTTCCCGGTGGGGGGCGGGTCGTTGCGCGGGCGCAGTGGACATCCGACCTGTCGGACGAAGAGGTCGCGCCTGAGATTGACCCCCGCCTCGCTGCCGAGCGAATCGCGGAGGTGGATCGCGCCGCGCTGGGTAAGCGGAGCTAGTGCAATAACTGCAACCGACGTCTCGTTCATTTGTACTTGCAGTTCGATTACTTGATCTCCACCCCATTCTCCATTTCGACCATCCGGACTGCCTCGACGTGGTCGGCCTCCTCGCCGAGTTTTTCTCGCGCTTCGTGAAACCGATCCGCCGTGAGCGAAATCAACGGAGTCGAGACCTTCAGATCTTCCGCCATCACGGCGGCAATGCCGATGTCCTTTTCCAGCAGAGCCAGCCGGAACGTCCTTGGAAACGCCCGGGTGATCACGCGTTGGGGGATCAGGTTCTCCGACGTGTTGGATCGCCCGCTCGAGGAGTTGATCACATCGAGCGCCACTTTCGGATCCACGCCCGCTTTCACGAGAATGGCCAGACCCTCTCCCGCCGAAAGAATGTGAACGGCGAGCAGCGCGTTGTTCACAGCCTTTACGGCATCGCCCGCGCCCACCGCTCCAGCATGGACGATCTTCTTTCCGAAAGCTTCGATTACCGGCCGCACGCGCTCGAACACCGTCATCTCACCGCCCCACATGACGGTCAGGGTTCCGGATTTCGCGGCGGTGGTTCCCCCACTCACCGGAGCATCGATGAACTCCACGCCGCGTCCGCCAAGCTCGGCTGCGATTGACCGCGAGGTCGGCGGATCACCGGACGTGCAATCGACAAGCACCGCTCCTTTCCGCAGGGAATCGAGCATTCCGTTCTGACCGTGGAGCACGGCCTCGACCTCGATCGACGAAGGCAGACACGTGATCACCACGCTTGCATCGCGCACCGCGTCGGCGGGCGTCGCTGCTACGCTGGCCTTGTGCGCGCGAGCGAACGCCTCTGCCTTGGAGGCTGTCCTGTTCCACACGACGAGATCGAATGGATCGCGCGCCAAATGCGACGCCATCAGCTCGCCGATGTCGCCCAGGCCTATGAATGCAACTTTCATCAGTTGGCCACTCGCGTAGACGGAGCGCCGGCCGCCGCGCTGTTGTGGGCGTACACGATCGCGGAAATGTCTGCGATCAGCTTGCTCGACTTGACGCCGTCCGCGATGCCGCGCGTGAGCACCACCAGCACGTACGGTTTTCTTCCGGGCGGATAGACGATTGCGGCATCGTGGGAGACGGCGGTGATCTCGCCCGTCTTGTGCGCGACCCGCGTTCCGGGCGGCAGGCCCGCCGGAATCTTCTCGTTGAACTCCTGCGCCAGGAGAATCGCGAGCATCTCGCGCGTTGCGGCGGGAGACGCAGCCTTGCCGTCCTCGATCGCCCGGAGAATGAGCCCCAAATCCCGCGCTGTCGTGGTGTTGTTCAGACCCTTCTCGAACGCCTTTCCGTCCTCGACGCCACGTAGCACCTGGATCCTCTGCGCTCCGAGTGAGCGCATGGTTCTCGTCACCGCATCGGCGCCGACGAGCGTAATAAGCGTGTTCGTCGCGAAGTTACTCGACCGCGTGATCATCAGTC
This sequence comes from Gemmatimonadaceae bacterium, assembly GCA_041484425.1. Lineage (GTDB taxonomy): Bacteria > Gemmatimonadota > Gemmatimonadetes > Gemmatimonadales > Gemmatimonadaceae > UBA4720. The sequence goes on along the minus strand of JBGPHO010000025.1, from coordinate 6,917 downwards.
GCAGCAATGTGTCGACGCGCACGCGCTCGCCGATACGGTGATACAGAGTCGTGTCGCTGTCTGAGCTTGAATCGAGGGCGTATAGCGAGCCGTCCGCCAGGGACGCGAACTGGTTCACCAGCAGCAATCCCTGGTTCATTCGGAACGAGCCCGTGTTCGCGCGCCGGAAAAGCTCGATCATCACCGGCACCTTCATCGTGCTGGCGGCGTGAAAGCTCGTGTCCGCGTTCAGGTAGAGCGTGTCGCCGGACGCGAGGTCAATGTAGGCAAGCCCAACCTGAACCCCGGGCTCGTCGGCGATTCGCGCCTGAATCCGCTCGAGCACGGAATCCCGGCTCGGCGCAATCGCCATTAGACCCGCTGCCACGAGTGTCATCATCGCGACGACGCTGCCATCAGGCGCCCACAGCCGAGCTCACCACCGGATTCCCCGCTGGTTGGACCTCGGCCCAGATGCTTTCGTTGTGCTGATCCTTGAGAAAAACCGAGCCGACGACGACGGTGATGAGCGCGACAACGATTGGGAACGCCAACCCCGCGTAGATGTTTCCGGTGCGTGCAACCAGGCTCGTCGCGATGATTGGAAGAAATCCGCCGAACCAGCCGTTGCCGAAGTGATACGGCAGGGACATCGAAGTGTACCGTATCCGGGCGGGGAACGCTTCGACCAGGAAGGCGGCGATGGGACCATAGACCATCGTCACGAACACTACCTGGACAAGCACCAACGCTGTGAGCGCGACGGCATTCACCGGACTGGAGTAAAATTTCATCGCGTGGTAGAGCGGCACATAGAGAATGGCCGCGAGCAAGTTGCCCGTCATCATGATCTTCTTGCGACCGATTCTGTCGGAAAGGCCGCCGAAGAACACGAACAATGGGGCACCCAGGATCAGCGCGATTGCCACGCAGACGTAGGAAGTGACGAGCGGAACCTTCAGAACGGTCTGCATGAAGAGCAGCGCGTAGAACTGTCCCGTGTACCAGACCACGGCCTGCCCCGCGGTCGCTCCGAACAGGACGACGAAAAACACCTTCCAGCGAGACCACGTGCCGAAGCTTTCCTGAATCGGGGCGCGCGAGGTCTTTCCCGTCTCCTTCAGGATCGCGTAGAGCGGCGATTCGCGGAGCCTGACCCTGATGTAATAGGAGATGGCGACCAGCAGGAGCGAGACAATGAAGGGGACGCGCCAGCCCCACACCTTGAACGCCTCTTCCCCGAGGACTCCCCGAACGATCAGGATCACCGCGAGCGAGAGAAAGAGTCCCAGCGTCGCCGTCGTCTGGATGAAGCTCGTGTAGTATCCGCGGCGGCCGTCCGGCGCGTGCTCGGCGACGTACACCGCGGCGCCGCCGTACTCTCCACCGAGGGCGAGCCCCTGCAGGAGCCGGAGAATCACGAGCACGATCGGAGCAGCAATGCCGATCCGGTTGTACCCGGGAAGGAATCCAATGGCGGCCGTGGACCCACCCATGATGAGCAGCGTCGCCAGGAACGCGAACTTCCTGCCGGTAAGGTCGCCGATCCGTCCAAAAACGAGAGCGCCGAATGGACGAACGGCGAAGCCGACCGCAAACGTCGCCAGCGTCTTGAGAAAGCTCGCGGTCGGATTTCCGCCGGGAAAAAACTGGGTCGCGATGATCGCGGCGAGGCTGCCGAAGATGTAGAAGTCGTACCACTCGATCATCGTGCCGACTGACGATGCGGCGATCACCTTCCAGATCCCGCGAACGTCGCCGGCGGCGTGAGCAATCGCGCTGGAAGACGCGCTGGAGTTCGGCCCGACGGAAATCATTGCGAATTATTCCTCGGAATTAACGCGTTGAAATGGATCGCGGTATCCAGCCACGTCTTCGATACGAGTCCGTGGCGAACGTCTCATAGAGCCACGATCGAAATGCGCGCAGCCGGTCCTCGGCGTTGCTCTCGGGGTACAGACCGGAGCCGCGAACGGCCGCCGGGACACACACGACTTTGAAACCGACAGCCTCGAAGGTAGCACAGGCCCTTCGCGTGTGCAGCGGCGACGTGACCACCGCCAGCGTTTTCCAGCCGTTGACACGCGCGATCGCTCTTATCCTCAGAGCTTCGGTGCGTGTCGTAGTAATCGAATCAACAAAAATCACCGGCGGCGCCGCACCCAGGAGAGCGATCACGTTCTGGAGATCAGCCGAGTCCGATACGGCTCCATTGAATGCCCGTTCCCTCGATACGAGCATTACCGGCGCGAGCCCGTGCCTGGCGAGCATGAGTCCACTCAGCAGCCGGTCGAGAGTCTCGCCCCGCATCATGCCGTCGGGCGTGATCCCCATGGACAGGACAGCGATCGCGTCGACGCGCGCTGGAATGGGGTCGCGTCTGATGAGAGGCCGCGCCACCGCCGACACGAACGGAGTGTAAGCCACCACGATGCAGACGAGCGCGATGATGCCGGCTGTTATCCAGAGCAGAGGACGAAGGCGCGTAACGCCGAGTATCGCCCCCAGGAGAGCCACGGGAATGTAGAGAACGAGCTCCGGGCGCCGAAGGAGCTGCTGCACGCCCAGAACGTGCGCGGCCACGGCGCAAAGGGTGCCGAGAATGGCCCCGGCAATGGCGTGACGCGCTGTTGTTTTGGGTTCGCTGGCTTCCTGCACCGCGCAAATCTAGCCGCGGCGACCAATGAGCCGCGACTGCGCGAATTGGCGAGCTATGCTATTACTTTTTCGGGAGCTGGTGCGGAATCGATTGGGAGGCCGAGATGCGCTCAGCCGCTGTCTTGAGCGCGCCTTCGATCACAACCGACTGTTCACGGACCACCTGCTGTGCCGTTGAGACGACCCCGGTAGTAACCTGAAGGGCGGCGGATTTGATCTGCGGGTCGGACGCGATCCTCACCGCAAGAGCCTGTACCGCCGCGGCAAGATCGTCGAGCGACTTTTGCAGCTCGGGCGACGGCTTGAGCAGGACCGAATCACGATCCCGAGTCTTCGAGTTGGCTGGGGGCGCCTTCGTTGTCGGCTGCTGCGACCGCGCCGCGGACGTTACCGCGAGTCCGATCAGCAGGACCAGCAAAAGAGCAATGCGTTTCATCGTGAATATCTGAAGTGAGCCTGGCAGCTCTGGTGACGCGCCGTAACCGATACCCCACGATAGCCAGAAGGGTTTGCGGGTGAAATATTCAATTCCCGCGCCACGGTTTTTTTTGAGGTGGTCAACATGCTCGATTATGTCGCAGAGCTTCGGAAGGCAATCCATGAGGCCACGCCCATTCTCCGGGAGATGAGCGAGGAGCAGTCGCGGGTCCGCCCGGCGCCGGGCAAGTGGTGTCCCCGAGAGGTGGTTGGGCACCTGGTCGACTCAGCATCAAACAACCATCAGCGTTTTGTACGGGCACAATTTCAGGACGACCTGGTTTTTCCCGGGTACGAACAGGACAAGTGGGTCGCGCTACAACAATATCGGGACGCGCCCTGGGAGGATCTGATCGCCCTCTGGCGCAGTTTCAACCTGCACATCGCGCGACTCATGGACTTCGTCACTAAGGACGAACGTGAACGCCCACGGGCACGCCACAATCTCGACGAGATTGCGTGGAACCCGGTACCTCGCGACAAGCCGGCGACACTCGATTACTTCATGAAAGATTACGTGGCGCACCTCAAGCACCATCTCGCCCAGATCGGCATCGGACCCGACTAGTTCACCCAGTCCGCGATGAAAACGTTGGTCTCGTGCGGTTTTGCGTCGTGCCGATTCGATGCCCAGACCAGCTTCCTGCCATCGGGGCTGAACATCGGGAACCCATCGAAGGTCGGCGCGGTGGTCACCTGCTCCAGCCCGGATCCGTCGGGATTGATGAGAAAAAGATCGAAGTTTCCGAGCTTCGGGTCGGTGTGGTGGTTCGATGAGAAGATGATCTTCCTCCCATCCGGGGTCCACGAAGGTCCGAAGCTGGCCGCGCCGAGATGGGTGATCTGGCGCTTGTCGCTCCCATCCGCATTCATGATCCAGATATCCATTTTGTTCGGCCTCACCAACCGCTCTCCGAGAAGTTCCTTGTAAGTCGCAATCTCGGCGGCGGTCTGTGGATGATTGGCGCGATACACTATCTGCTTTCCATCCGGAGACCACCACGGTCCACCGTCGTACCCCAGCTGGTGCGTCAGCTGCTCCAGGCCGGATCCGTCGATATTCATCACGTAAATGTCGAGGTCGCCGCCCTTGAGTGACGTGAAGACGAGTTTTTTCCCGTCGGGCGAGAGCACCCCCTCGGCGGTGTAGACGCCGAATCTGGTCAAGCGACGCAAGCGGGAGCCGTCCGCGCGCGCCGTGTAGATGTCGAACGGATCGAGCCGCCAGACATAGCCCTTGGAGGGATCCGGGCGGGGTGGGCAACCCTTCTCGAGTGCCGCGCTCGATGCGAACAGGATGCGCCGGTCGCCGTTCATGAAGTAGCCGCAGGTTGTCTTGCCGACGCCATTGGACGCCCGCAAGACGTGCGACCCGTCCACGTCCATCAGGTACTGCTGATCGCACGTCCGGCTATCGCGCGTGCTCTGGAAGATCAGGCGCTTGCCGTCGTGGCTGAAATAGGCTTCCGCGTTTTCCCCGCCGTTCGTGAGCTGGCGGATGTTTCGAAGGTGGGTTTCACCCGCTTCCGGTGCGACCAGAACGGGCACATACGCGCCTTGCGCCGAGAGCAGGCTCGAGCTCGCAAGGAGCGCCGAACACACAATGCCAAGCTTCAAATTCCCTCCGTCTTCCAGGTAGTTGGGAAACCCGTCACCCGAACTCATGCGGTGCCGTAGGGCGGGAAGATAGCTACGCGCCGATTCCCTGTCTCCGGGAGCTTGTACCGATTCCAACCCTTTGACCCGTTTCGCGGTCTAAGGGTGGAACGCGGTGGTGGCCGGCTCCTGGAGTCTGCCTGCAAAAATGAATTTCACCCGTAGGAGCTTCATATGCCCGCTAGCCCGTCGGTTGTATTCCTCCGGTTCGCGCTTCTTTGCTCTCTTCTCGCTCTCGATTTCCCCTCCCCCGCCGCCGCGCAGCAGACAACCCGGTCCCAGAATGACCCGCGCCCGGTCGCGCAGGCGACGCTTCGACAGGGCGAAATAGTTGTCGATGGCCGGCTCGACGAGCCGGCGTGGGCCGCTGCAAAACCCATTACCGAGCTCATTCAGGCAGTTCCCAACGAAGCCAAACCTCCCAGCCAGAAAACCGAAATTCGCATCCTCTACGACGCGAGTGCGATCTATATCGCGGCCCGGATGTTCGATTCCCTGGGGGCGAAAGGTGTGCGGTCCGCGCTGGCGCGACGAGACCAGGTAATGAATGGCGATAACAACCTTACGTCGGACCACATTGCTTTCGTCTTCGACACGTTTCGCGACAAGAACAGCCGCACCTGGTTCGAGCTGAATCCCGACGGCGTCAAGGGAGATCACCAGAACGGGGACGCCTCGTACGATCCCGTGTGGGAGGGTGCGACCCGGATCGATTCGCTCGGATGGACTGCCGAATTCCGCATTCCGCTCTCGCAGCTGCGATTCTCGCGCGCTTCGGAGCAAGTGTGGGGAATGCAAATCTGGCGCACGATCGACCGGCTCAACGAGCAGGACATGTGGGCCTTCTGGCGGAGCAACGAGTACGGCGGACCAGCGTACTTCGGGACCCTCGAGGGCATCAAGGTGAGTTCCCAGCCGCGCCAGATGGAGCTCGTCCCATATCTCACCACACGAAGCAAGCTGGAGAAGCCCCGGTTCGGTGATCCCTATCATTCGAGCACGGACATGAATTATCGGGCTGGCGGCGACTTGAAGGTCAATCTCACCTCCAACCTCACCCTCGACGCCACGGTGAATCCCGATTTCGGGCAGGTCGAGGTCGACCCCGCATCAGTGAACCTGTCCGTGTTCGAGACCACGTTCTCGGAGAAGCGTCCCTTCTTCGTCTCCAATTCGCAGTACTTCTCGACCGGCGGCTTCAGCTGCTACTTCTGTAGCAACGTCTCCAGCCTAAACCTGATTTATACGAGACGCATCGGCCGCTCTCCCCAGCTGGCTGGACTTCTTTCGGGAAGGTCCGACTTCATGGACGCCGCGGATGCAACGACCATCCTCGGTGCGGGAAAGGTGACCGGCCGCACCAGCCAAGGAATCACCGTAGGGGTGATGGACGCGCTGACGAACCGGGAAACCGCCCGCTTCCGCCCCATCGGCGGCACTGACGACGAAAGCCTGGAAGTCGAGCCGCTCGCCAACTACTTCATCGGCCGGCTCAAGAAGGATTTTCGGGGCGGCGAGACCCGCGTCGGCACTATCACGACGATGGTCAATCGCTCCCTCACCAACCCGGACGAAGTTGCGCGCCTGAGATCGAATGCCCAGGCATTCGGGCTCGATCTCGATCATCACTGGGCAAACCGGGAGTACTCATTCAACGTCCAGAGTGCGCTCACCCACATCGGGGGCGATACGGCGGCGATCCGGAGCGCTCAGTTCTCGAGCGCCCGGTACTACCAGCGCCCCGGGCGCACCGAGACGAGTGACGGACTTTTTTCGACGGCGTTCGATCCGAACCGCAGAAACCTGTACGGCTATGGCCTCTATGCACGGCTGGCGAAGGAAACCGGGAATTGGCTGTGGGAAACAACGCAGAACTGGCGCAGCCCCGGCTTCGAGGCGAATGACCTGGGCGTGCTCGGCCGATCCGACTACAAGTGGATGGTCGCCAACGTATTCCGTCAGTGGACCACGCCAGGCAGCTGGTACCGCAACATCTACGCAATCCTGGGAGCACAACAGCAGGTGAACTACGAAGGCGACCGGAACGATATGGACTACCACGTCTGGTGGCAGGCCACGTTCAAGAACTACATGAATTTCAGCTCGTTCGTGCTGCTTCATCCAAGCACCTACGACGAGCGACTGAC
>JBGPHO010000024.1:0-15584 GCA_041484425.1 Gemmatimonadaceae bacterium | reverse complement strand
CGCTCAGCGGTGGTGCTGAGCGGAATTTCATCAGTTGCTTGCATTAGGTCTTCGCCGGCTCGCCGGCCTTCTTCGGTTGGTCCTTCTGTGCGCGCACCGTTGCGCCGTCCTTGAGCTCGCGGATGGCCTGGTAGGTGCCGACGACGATGTTCTCACCTTCCTTGAGGCCGGAGAGTACCTCGAAGTACTTCTCACCCGCGATACCAACCTTTACGGGACGGAAGGTGACTTTGTTGTTCGTCCCGACCACGAACACTCCTTCGACGTCGCGCTTGCCGACTTCTTTCGCCGGCGCCTTCTTCGCGAGGGTGAGGGAAGTGTCTGGCTTGACGCTGTCCTCCCGGACGGTGAGCGCTATGATCGGGATCGCGATGACGTTGTTCCTGGTCGACGTGATGATCTTCGCTGTAGACGAGAAATCGGGCCGCGTGTCGGGCGGAACGTTGAGCAGCTGGATCGTAACTTCGTAGTCGATCGCCTGGTCGGTCGCACCGCCGGTACCGCCGGTGCCAGCGCCCTTTACCGAGCTGTTCGAAATCTCGGAAACGCGGCCGATGAACGTCGTGTCGGGGAAAGCATCGAGCTGGACCACCGTCGAGTCGCCAATCTTGATTCGCGAGACATCGGTCTCATCGACCTTGACCTTCGTCTCGAGGACGCTCATGTCGCTGATCGTGAGCATCGTCGCCGCGTCCTTGTTGAACGTTCCCTGGATCGCGGTCTCGCCCTGCTCGACACTGAGACGCGTCACGCGGCCGCTCATCGGAGCGGAGATGGTCGTTTTGCTGAGGAGTGATTGCGCGTCCCGATACGACGCCGTCGCCTGATCGATGGCGTGGTTCGCCGCCTCCATGGTTGCCTGATTGACTTCGACCTGCGTTCTCAGCTGCTCGATCTGCTCATCCGACACGAGAGTCGGGTTCGCCTTCTTGAGCGCCATCAAACGGTCGAAATTGCGCTGGGCCTGCGCCAGCGCCGGCTTTGCCTGCGCGGCCTGTGACCTCGCCGATGCAACGGCCGCGGTCGCTCTCTCGACGCTCGCCCGGTACTGGGACGGGTCGATCTCCAGAAGGAACTGGCCCTGTGTCACCATCTGGCCTTCCTTTACGGCCAGCCGGACGATTCGTCCGCTGATGTCGGCGCTGATGTCTACCTTCGTGTGCGGCTGTACCTGTCCGCTCGCCGTCACCGAGGCAACCAGGTCACGCTTCTGAACCTTCTCCATTCGGACCTCGGTCGCCTTGTTGCGGCCCTTCATCGCGCTGGTGACCCCGATGATCACGATCGCGAGAGTGATCGCGCCGACGACGGTCCACTTGGTGCGTTTCTTCATATATGTCGATCCGATTAGCGAAGGGGATGACCAACGGCGCTCTCTAGAGCGGCGAAGGCTTTGTGATAGTCGTACACGGCGGTGATGCGGTCACTCTCGGAGCGCTCGTAAGTCGCGCGAGCTTCCGTTAGGTCGACAAAAGTTGTCGCCCCGATTCTGTAACGGTCCTGCACGAGCTTCAGCTCCTGCTTGGCTTTGGCGGCGTTCTGCTCCTGAAGTGCCACGGTTTTCTCCGCCGTCACAAGAATCAGGTAGGCCGCGGTCACGTCCGCCGTGAGCGCCAGCTCCTTTGATCTCACGCTGTAGCGCGCGTCGGACCGGCTCGCCATCGCTTCCTGCAACCTCTGTTCACGCGAGAATCCATCGAACAACGGAAGCGAGAGCGTCGCGCTAAACGAGCGCGGAGATTTTGTGAAGTTGAACGGGAACCTCGCGTTGCCGTCGCGGATCGCCTGCGCTTGCGCTGCAGTGAAGGTCATCGAGTTGCACTCGGCCAGCTGGTTGGAAAGGTTGAGCGCCGCGCGGACTTCCTCGGTTCTGATGCAGCTCGTGCGCGCCGCGTCGAGCTGCACCGACGCCTGCTGCACGGGGAAGTTGGAATTCGTGTAGCCGTACGTGTAGCCGCCGACGCCCGTCGACAGAGACAGGGTGGGCGAGTACTCGCCCTTTTCGCGTCTCACATTCAGATCAGACACTTTTTCCCTGGACCGCAGCGCGAGAACGCCGGGGTTCTGGCGGCGCGCGGACTCGATGAGATCCTGGAGGTTGAGCGACGTCGGGGTGACGGGAAACTGGCTGACGAGCCTCACACCAGGCGGCTGCGCGACGCCCATCTGCTGAAACAGCCGGAGCTTCTCGATGTCGACCTGACTTCTCGCCTTCAGCGCCTGCACCTGCTGCAATCCCAGTGCGACCTCGGCGCGCTGGACGTCGAGCTGCGTGCCGGAGCCGACGATCTCTCGCGCCTGCGCCAGAATCAGCTCCTGCTGCGAGGCGACAACCAGCGTGTCCTGAAGATCGGCATTCGCCTCCGCCTGGAGCGCAGACAGATACTGCTGGCGAACGTTGCTGCGGAGCGTCTCGGCGGCGCCGGTTATGTCAGCCTCCACCGCATCGCGACTCGCGCGCTGCAGGCTCGGCGTGATGAGCGTCGCGCTGTTGATCCTGTAATTGAGGCCAATCTGATAGTTGGATTGGTTGACGTCGGAGCTGGCGCCGAGACTTGTGCCGCTGAGAATCTGCTGGCCGCCCTGCTGCCGTTGCGCACTCAGCGATGCGTCGGCGGTGGGCAAGAGAGCGCCGTACGCGCTCCGCACGGCGGCGCGGGCGCCGATGCGGTTGTTCTCAATCTGTTGGAGCTCTGGATTGTTGCGCCGGGCGAGCTCAACGGCTTGTTCGATGGTCAGCGTCGGGCCGGTCGAATCGCGCGGCACAATCTGGGCGGATGCCTGAGCGGCGCCTGCCACGAGACTTATGAAAAGCAGTGGTCGTATCATTGTAGGGGAGGTGGACTTTTCGAACACTTACGGCCAACTATATAACAGAGTTTCAGACCCGAACACTGCGATTTTCCTTAAGTTTGAATTAAGGTCTGCTTCCTGTAGAGCGCGACCCTATTCGGTCGAAGCCGGCGCCAGAAAGATCCGATCGCTGATCTTGGCGTAGATGCGTTCGTATATGCGCTTTCCCTTTTCGGCCGACGCGAGCGACGGCCTGCCGATCGACCCCGCGCTTCCGCTCGGAACGGTGAGCCAGCCGCGCCTGTACCGCCTGAGCTGCTCACGCGACATCATATAGTCCTGTGCCTGATCGAGGCTGACCATCTGCGGTGCCAGAAACAGCATTATCGATGTATCGACCTCGTCTCCGTGCATGGCCTCCTTCTGTCCTTCGAGCAGATCGGAGAGATTCACGCCGAACATGTCGACGACTCTGACGCGGGCAGCTGTGGTGATGACCGTCGCGAGCGCCTCCTGATGCGGATCGTGCCCGTGCGCCGTGAGCAGAATGAACTCGCGCACGCCGGTCGCCTCCCACGAATCGAGCAGGTCGTTGAGCATCCGGTGAAGTGTCTTCTTTCTCAGCGAAGCATTGCCGGTGAACCCGCGCTCCGTGTCGACGTTCACTCCGTACTCCACCGTCGGAGCGCGTAACACGCCATATTCCGCTGACAGATCGTCTGCCATGTGCTCGACGATTATGGTGTCGCAGCCGAGCGGAAGGTGAGGGCCGTGCTGCTCGCACGTCCCGATCGGAATGATGAGCCGCGGATCATTGCCGAGTATCGCGCTGATCTGCGCCGGATTCAGCTCCTTGACCCGCAGCGGCCCGGAAACTGGAATGGAGGAGGGAAGAGTCATCGCATCAGATGGTAGTCTTAATGTAACAAGCGGTCACCCGCCGCGAGGCGCAATCCTCGCGGCTGCCGCGATCCCGCTTTTTCTGATTGCGATGTGGGTCAGAACTCCGGCGCTTCCGCGCACATCCGGGCCGGACGCGCCCAACGGAAGCGAGCGGGTTGATGCGGCCGAAGGCGCGCTGCGCTCGCTGGAACGGACTCTCGCCGAGACGCGCGAACGTCTCGACGACAGGGCGACGCGCGCGCTGGACGCACCAGCCGGCCCCGAAGGGGCCTTTGCGTTTCTCGCGGCGAGGTCTCCACAGAGAGACGAAGAATCTGTCGTGCTCTTCGACCACGATCGGCCCGTCGCATGGTCGGGGGAAATGAGGATCGATCCAGATACGATCCGCGGACCCGTCAGCGTGACGTTCAGTCCGTTCTATACCACGCTCAACGTGGTCGAAGCGCGGGGCGACCGGCGTGCCGTCGCCTCGGCCGTGCTTCACGCAGCGCCGCCGGCGAACGGGCTCACCGAATCTGTGGACGAACGCCTGGCGCCCACTCAGGGCGTGGCGTCCTACGAGTTTTCCCCGCCAACGAATGCGCGGGGAGGACCAGCTGTGCTCTCCGTCAATGGCAAGCCGATTCTGCGGGCGCTGCCGCGACTCGCAACGGCGGAGGAGGTCAGCTTCCGCCGCGCATCGATGCTTCGCGCGAGAGGAGCCGTAGCTCTCGTCATTCTCGCTCTCGCGTTTCTGGTCTACGCCTGGCGGGAGAGACGCGCGCTCGCGGAGCGGGTCTTCGCCGTCGCGGTGGCGCTCACGATCACGGCGCTCATTCCCTGGAACTCGTTCTCCAATACGTCGCGCCTTTTTGATCCGGCGTACTACTTCTCGAAGCTCGGAGGACCGCTCACGGCGAATGCCGGCGCGCTTTGCATCAGCACCGCCCTGATTCTCATGGCCGTGTACGCGGTCATTCGCGCACACCCAGAGGCCCGCTGGCCGCGCCCGTACGCCGCCATCGGCGCTATCGTGACGCTTGGCATCGGGATTCCGCTCGCATCGAACATTGTGCGGGGAATCGGGCAACCTCCGTGGGGCTCTACGCCCGGCCTCTGGCTCTCCTGGGAAATTCCGCTCTTCCTCTTCCTTTTCGCCGCGCTGCTCGCCGCCTACTGGATGCTGCGCATGGCGCTCGGTGGTGCGGGGGTCGTCACCTTCCGGGCTGCGCTCATCATCGCGTCTGTTTCCGCGATCGTTGCGCTGGGCGGCCTGTGGTCCACGACATCCAAGGAGCGAATGCAGCTCGCCGAGCAGGATGTCGCCGCGCTCGGGCACGTTGACGACTACGCTGTTCAACTCACGCGGCGATTCGTCAATACCCTCTCTCGGTCTCCGCAGCCGGTCAGCCGCGCGGACTTGCTGAAAGCGTACGCTGCCTCCGACCTGGCATCAGCGGAGTATCCCGCGACCATTGCATCCTGGACTCAGGCTGCGACGCAGATCTCCGAATTTGCGGTGGCGCCCGCGGAGCCGGACTCCGAGGCGGTTTCGAATGCGGTCAAAGAGGCGATCGCAACGCGGCAGACGGTAACGCGAAGCACGCTCGGCCCCACCGGCGTTCAAATTCTTGCCGCGGTCGCGCATCCGGCGGGGGGCGCAACATCAGTGCTGGTGCTGCCGCGCACCCGACTTCTCAACTCAAATCCCTACGCCGCTTTGCTCGGGATGGCGCCGCCTTCCGGCGGCGATCCTCCCTATGCGGTGGCGCTGACCGACGTCTCGCCGGCCGTGCGTGCCGACACAGTGCAGCTACGCTGGCATCGAATGGGGGACGAGCTTCACGGCGACCGGCTGATCTCGACGAGCGCGGGAACGATGCGCGCGCACGTGGAGATCGACCTCCGCTCCGTGTGGGCGCGCGCGGAGCGCGGTAGCCTCGTGCTGCTGCTTGACTTTCTGCTCGCCGGCATGTTCTGGCTGCTCGGCACGCTGACGGAAAAGGGTTTCGTGCGCTGGCTCCGCGTGCGCGCCGCGAGATGGATTTACACGTACCATGCGAGACTCACACTGGCCCTGTTCGCTTTCTTCGTGATTCCGGCGATCGCCTTCGCGGTGTGGTCGTATCAGAGACTGAGAAGCGATGATCTGGAGACGCGCGAGGCTCTCGTTCGCGAGACCCTCAACGCGGTAGCCGCTGGCAACGAGTACGAGCAGCTGCCGGGGGCGGCTCGGCGCTTCGACACTCCACTCTTTCTCTATTCGAACGGATTTCTTGATCGTACGAGCGACAGCTTGCTCGATGTCCTTGCTCCGACGGGCCGGCCGTTACCGCCGCCCGTCGAGCTCAGTCTCGCGAGCGCCGGCGAGCTTTCCGTGCCGTGGGAAGCGAAGCTCGGCTCTTCGAAAATGCTCTTCGGCTATAGCGCCGGGCTCGGTCCCGGACAGGAGCGTTACGTCCTCGGAGCGCCGGCTCGAAGCGACGATCTCGTGCTGGACAGGCGGCGCCGCGATCTGGGGATGCTCGTGCTGTTCGCTACGGCCATCGGCGCGCTCGCGGCGCTATGGCTCAGCGGCATCGCGGCAAAACGTCTGGCGAGGGATCTCGAGCTCAGCCGGATCGAAGTGGCGCGCGCGGAACGCGTGCTGGCGTGGGGCGAGATGGCGCGTCAGATCGCCCACGAGATCAAGAATCCACTCACACCGATTAGACTGGGGGTTCAGCATCTGCGGCGGGCACACAGTGATCCGCGCGTAGACTACGACCAGGTGCTCAACGACAACGTGAAACGAATCCTGGCCGAGATCGACAGGCTCGACGAGATCGCGCGCTCGTTCAGTCGCTACGGCAGCGCACCGGCGGACCTGGCGCCCGCGCTCGCTGTCGACGTCGCCGCGGTGGTGAAGGATGTCGTCGCCCTGGAGCAGATGGGCGACCGAAAGGTGAAGTGGCAATTGCGGGGCGTGGACAGGCCTTTGTGGGCGATGGCGCGGAAGGACGAGATGCGCGACGTGCTGCTCAACGTATTCGAGAACGCGCGCCTCGCGCTCGCGCGTCGAGTCGATATCTCGGTGCGTGAGGAGGACGAAAGAGTGACGATAGAAACGGTAGACGATGGGTCCGGCATCGCTCCGGCAGTGTTGCCGAGGATCTTCGAGCCGCATTTTTCAACGCGCACAACAGGAAGCGGACTCGGGCTCGCCGTCAGCCGCAGATTGATCGAAGCCTGGGGAGGAGAAATTGCAATCACCAGCGATGAAGGAAATGGAACCAGGGTGCTCATAGTACTCGAGCGGAGCCAGGCATGAACGGGATGAATCGCGGAGTTGAGACGCCCCGCGCGACCAAGGTTCTGCCGCCTCACCTTCTCGATTGGCAGCTGCCTCCGGAGTGGTCGTGGGGGCCTGGTGGGATGGTCGGCGATTATCGCCACTACCAGGAAGTGGTCGACGCGCTTGGGCGGTCGCTGTCGCTCGTGACCGCGCCCGATCCGGCTCACACTCCGTGGCTCTTCGAGGAGGCGAGGCAGCTGGCGCAACGCAGTCATCCTTCGATTCCGACTACCTATCACTACTGGACGGCATATCGTGACGCCCGTCGCGGGCCTGGCTACCTACGCCGGTGGGTGACGGGCGAGACGGTGCGCGCGCGTCTGGCGCGACTAGGGCTCGCCGACATTCCGTATGTCTTTCAGATGCTTCGCGGCGCGTGCTCCACGCTCTCGTATCTGCATGAGACGGGAATCGCGCACGGGGGGTTGAACGGGGACGCGCTGTGGACAACGCCCACGGGGCGCCTGTGGATGCTGGAGTGGCAGTGGGCGGTTCCGCGCGAGGCGATCCCCCCGGGCGTCAGGCCGGGAAATGGTCCGCTCGAGATACGTTCGCTCGAGGCCTCGCGTCCAATGCGCGCAGAGTTGCTTCCGATGCCGCCCGAGTGGGAATCGGGCGAGTGGGTCCCCACGCCCGCGAGCGACCAATGGCAGCTCGCCGCGATGTGCTTCACCGCGCTCACGGGTGAAGCGCCGCCATCGCGCGGCGCACCCCCGATCAAGCTCGTCCGCCCCGAGACACCCGAGTCGATGGCGAACGCGCTCGACCGTGCGCTGTCGCCGAATCCGGACGATCGTTTTCCATCGCTCGCGGTTCTTCTGCGGGCGGTGGATCGCGGCGATCCCGCGCGGACGGTCGTGATGGTTCGCGGTGAGCCCGACAGCACGGCACAGGAGTCCGCCGAGGCGCGCGTGCGCTGGGCCGTCGGCGATGACTATGAGATTCTTTCGAAGCTGGGCAGCGGCGCGTTCGGAACTGTGTGGCGCGCGCGCGATCTCTCCCTGGAGCGGGAGGTCGCGCTGAAGGCGCTGCACCCGGCAATCGGCCGCGACGACAAAGCGGTGAGAGCGTTCTGGCGCGAAGCAAAGCTCGCCGCGCAGCTCGCGCATCCGGCAATCGTGCCGATCTACGACTGGGACTCGAGCGGAGATCTTTCCTGGTACACGATGGAGCTGGCAGAAGAAGGGAGCGTGGCGAGTCTCGTGGCGCGATCCGGCCCGCGCCAGGCAGGCGAGATCGCATCGCAGGTCGAGCAGGTTCTGGATGGCCTCACCGTCGCGCACGCGAACGGCATACTGCACCGCGATCTCAAGCCCGAGAACATTCTCATTGATCGTTATCAGCGCTGGCGCATCACGGACTTCGGCATCGCGAATGTCACCGGTGAAGATGTTGGTGGCACTACCGGCACGCCCGCGTTTGCGGCCCCGGAGCAGCTCCTCGGGGAGCAGCAGGGGCCGGCGGCGGATTATTTCGCGCTGGCGGCGATCGTGTACTTCACGATGACTGGCGAGCCACCGTTCGGTGAGGACGATGCGCGCAGCATACTGGCGCGGCAGTTGGGCGAGCGGGCGGATCTGGTACCTTTTCCGACCGTGCTCGCAAACTGGTTCCGCACCGCATTCGCGGCGAAACCCGAAGACCGTTTTGCGGACGGAGCGGAGATGAAGAAGGCGTGGGAAAGTGCGACCGAAAAAGTCCTGGCGCGGCAGCGCGGGCCGTGGTGGCGGCGAGTGGTTTCGTAGCAGCGGGCGCAGGCGGCGCGTCGACCGAGCCGCCGCAATGACCCCGCGCCCATAGCTGGTTGTGCCGTGTGCACTTACGAATTCGGGCTGCACGACTTCGCGACCCCCGAAAGGGGCGAGTTTGCGGGTCGGATTTCCGCTATTTCGTTCTAAAGCCGTGCATTTTCCCGTCAATGCCGTTGGCTGGCGTGGCACTTGCAATCCGATTGCCGACGACGAGAACGGCTACCGCTGCCGCATATCGGCGGAGGGTGACGAATGTTTGTCGCGTTGTTTTTTTAACGGCGCGGATCACTAGCGCCTTCGAAAAGATTTGCTAGTTTGTCCCGTTGTGAGGGGGTCGGTTTGGAGAGCGCTCGCGCGCTCACTGGGCATGCATCCTGCCTCACGACGCAACGTGCGACCGCGGTAACCGCTGTAAGTATCTCCACCCTTTGAGAGGAATCAATCATGTTGAGAAGAAGTTGGACCGTCTGCGCGATGACGGCCTTACTCCTCGGCGGAACGGCGGCTGCCCAGTCGCCCGGAACGTTGCTGGTAGGCGGGTTCGGCACGTGGACGCACTTCGATAGCAAGTGGAACCTGGATACGAGTTTCGGAAGTTCCTGGGGCTACGGTGGGCGAGTTGGCGCTTTCATCGCGCCGAACTGGAACGTGGAGGCTGACGGTTGGTATACGCCAGCGAAGTCCACGGCGACCACGCGCTTCATGGGTTCGGCGAGCAACGGCCTTGGCGGCGACGTGAAGGCGAGTGCGTTCACAGCGCGCCTCATGTACAGCTTCCCGCTCGGGAATCTGCCTTCGATCCACGTCGGGGCTGGCGGAGTTCTCGAGAACTTCCGCACCGACGCTGGCGCCGCAACGTATCAGTACGGCGGCAACGGACTGGTCGGATTCAACCTCGGCTTCGGCGGTGTTGCGCTCCGCGTCGACGGCCTCGTCAACTACCTGCCGTCGAACGGCGGGAAGTTCGATTTCGGCGCTCAGGCTGGTCTCCAGCTATCGCCGGATCTCCGCGACCTGATGGGCGGCGGTGCCACGGGTAATCCGGTCATGTGGGCTCCGTACGTGTGGTGGGACGAACTCACCGCGCCTCTCCCCGGGACCGTCGAACTGGGCGGTTTTGCTCAGTATAGTCACTTTGATGACAATGCCGGACAGGCTGGCGCGATTCCGAAGAACGGAATCGGCTACGGCGGCCGGCTCGGTGTTTTCCTCAACGACCCGCGTTGGGAGATCGAAGGCGACGGCTACTACTCGCCGCAGACCAATCGCGCCGTTTGCTGTTCGGCTAATCGTCCGACGGACGTCAATGCCTCGGCTTTCGCAGCGCGCCTGAACTACAATTTCCCGATCGGCAAATTCATCGGCGGCCGCGAGAGCCAGTTCATCATCGGCGCTGGTGGAACACGCACGAGCTACAAGTTCAAGGGTGGAGCAGGCGGTGACGGCTACACCTACAACTTCGGCGCGAGCGGCCTCGCCGGACTTCGTATTGGCATCGCGAATCGTACGGCGCTCCGTCTCGACGGCGTCGTTGACTACATGCCGAACCACAGCCCAAGCGCGAATCTCAACTTCCACGGTCGTGGCGGTCTGAGCTTCCTGCTGGGTGGTGCGCGTCCGGAGGTCATGTGCACGTACGCCGGACTCGAGAGCATTCCAGCTTCGAGCCCGAACTGCGTTGCTCCGCCACCGCCGCCACCGCCACCACCGCCGCCGCCGACCTGCCAGTACAACTCGAGCATTCTGGCGACGGATCCGGCTTGCGTTGCTCCACGAGTTGCAGTTGTGGACACCGCTGCTATCACTGGCCCGATCTACTTCGACTTCGACAAGTCGACGATCAGACCGGATGCGGCTGGAACACTCGATAAGAAGCTCCCGTACCTGCAGGCTAACCCAGGTATGAGAATCCGTATCGAGGGTAACGCTGACGAGCGTGGCTCCGACGAGTACAACCTGGCCCTCGGCCAGCGCCGTGCGGCAAGCGCCAAGCGGTACCTCGTTGACCACGGCATTGCGGCAGATCGCTTCGACCTCGTGAGCTATGGCGAGGAGCGCCCGGTTTGCACCGAGCACAACGAAGCCTGCTGGCAGCAGAACCGTCGCGATGACTTCCGTATCGTGACCGTCGGCAGCGACCGGATAGTAGTACCACCGCAGGAATAAGCACCTTCTTTGGTCGGGCCCCGAAAGGGGTCCGGTACGGAGACTAAAAGGCGGAGCGTCCCAAAAGGCGCTCCGCCTTTCTGCATCTCCGGCCTCCAGCGAATACGAGGGAGGCAGATGCCAACTGTGCCTGCGCAATCGCCTACTGCTAATTGGCTACTACTAATTGGCTACTACGTATTCACGCGAGAAGTAGTCATTATGAATGTTGCAACAAAAGTTGTAATTGTCGGACGCGCGCGATCATAAACTCATTCGCGGCCGACGCCGTGCGCTACTGAAAAGAGGAGGGCTCGTGAGCGATCCCAGCGGGAGAGGGCGCCCAGCTCCTTTCGGATATTATCGGACTTAGAACCACCAGGACCTAAAGGAGGCCCACATGTACGCGCACAATCTTTCAATGCATCCGGTACGGAGACATGCTCCGTCCGCACTCGCCGCAGGAGCCCTTGTCGCTTTGACGCTGCTCTCAGCGGCGTGCAGCAATGACTCCGCTTCCCGCATCAACGCACCACCACCAATCCTCTTCTCGCACTCGGAGGACGGCTCCTCATCCTCTGGCTCCGGCGCGGGGTCGAATTTCACCGTGCTCGCCCATACTGCTGTGAGCTGTAGCGGCGGTAGCATCACCGGAGACGTGGGCACCTTCCAGGCTCCGGGCGATCTTCCCCCGGGCGTCGTCACGCTGACGACCGGCTGCTTTGTCAATGGAGCAGTTCATGTCGGAGATGCGGCAGCCAAGGCCGCGTTCACCAGCTTCCTGAACGCATACGCGGCCCTCGCGCCCAAGACCGGCGATGTCTGCCCAGTCATCACTGGTACTCTTGCGGGCCAGACTCTGACGCCCGGCACCTACTGTGTCAGCTCCGAAGCGAAGACGGGCACGTTGACGCTCAATGGGCCCGCGAGCGCGACCTGGGTTATCAAAGTCCCGTCCGGCGCTCTCACGGGCACGAGCTTCTCGGTGGTCATGGCAGGCGGGGGGCAGGCGTGCAATGTGACCTGGTGGGTCGACGCGGCAGCGACGATGACGACCTCGGCCTTCCAGGGGAACATCCTGGCCGGCGCGGCCATCACCATGACCCATGGAACCTCGAACGGGAACGCCTACGCGAAAGCCGATGTAACGTTCACAGAAGGCAACGTGATCACCGGCTGCGCGGGCGGCAAGGGTAACGGCAAGGGTGGCGACAAGGACCACGACAAGGATCATGAAAAGTGCAACCAGGGCATCGGCAACGGTCGCGAAGGCTGCGATCCTGGCGACTCGAATCACCATAACGGATCCAATGACGAGGGCGACGGGAAGAGGGGCCACTCCGACCGGGAACGCCACGGCTAAAGACGGCTCGTGAACCGTGGGCTGAGGGGCGACGTCTTTGCCCCTCCGCCCTCACTCTCGAGTGGCAGGACGAGCAGGATCGGGCGGCACGAACTTCACGCTGAGTTCCCAGGAGCCGCCAGAATCGGAACCGTCCGCGACAACGGGCGATAGCGAAGCGCTTCCGCAATGTGAGCCGGCGCGACCTCGATGACTTCGTCGAGGTCCGCAATCGTACGCGCGACTTTGAGAACGCGATGATAACCGCGCGCCGATAGGCCAAGACGCTCCGCTGCACTCTGAAGGAGCATTCTTGCCTCAGAGTGCACGGGTGTGTTGGCATCGAGCCAGCGGCCGATTGCGTAGGCGTTGCATGATACGCCCGGCTTTCTTGCGAATCTCTTTCGCTGCGTCGCGCGAGCGCGCTCGACCCGTGACCGAATCGACAGCGAAGCATCCCCACTGCCGGTGCCGCTGAGATCACGGAGTGCGACCGCGCCAACGGTGACGTGCATGTCAATTCTGTCGGCCAGCGGACCGGAGATGCGCGCGTTGTAGCGGTCGATGTCCGTCGCGCTGCAGCTGCACACTCCGAGCGGATCCGCCGCTCTGCCGCACGGACACGGGTTCGACGCGCCTATCAGAGTGAATCGCGCGGGATAGGTTACTGCCTGTGACGCCCGGGCTATCACAACCCTGGCATCCTCCATGGGTTGCCTCAATCCGTCGAGCACGTGCCGAGGGAACTCGAGCATCTCATCCAGAAAGAGCACGCCGTGATGAGCGAGACTTACTTCGCCGGGCCGCGGAAGGGAGCCTCCGCCGATGAGTCCAGCGCTGGAGATCGAGTGATGCGGCGCGCGGAAAGGTCGCATCCCTTCGCTCACGCTGCTTCGTCCGAGAACACCCGCGACGGAATGAATGGCGATTACCTCGAGCGCTTCCTCCTCGCTGAGTAATGGGAGGATCGTCGGCAGTCGTCGCGCCAACATCGTTTTTCCGGCGCCCGGTGGCCCGAGGAGCAGCACGTTGTGTCCGCCGGCGGCGGCAACCTCTAGTGCCCGCTTCGCGCCCTGTTGACCGACGACGTCGGTGAAATCGGTTCCATCAGTTCGCGCTTGCGATGGACCCGAGACCTCCCGGGCGAGCGTCAGCGATCCTTGTCGCATCTCGCGCACGAGATCAGCGAGCGTCAATGGCGCCGAGAGCGCGAGCGCGCTGACGCGGCCAGCTTCGGCGACGTTGGGCGCGGGAAGCACAAGCGTCGACACACCAACACGCAGTGCGTGACGTGCGATCGAGAGCGCGCCGCGCAATGTCCGCAAGCCTCCATCCAGGCCCAGCTCACCAACGAACATTCGCTCCGCGACGGACCCACGCTCGAGCTGTCCGGTGGCGACCAGAATACCGATGGCGATCGGCAGATCGAAGGCAGTGCCTTCCTTCCGAATGTCCGCCGGCGCCAGGTTTACCGTGATGCGTCTCGGCGGCACCGCGAATCCGGAATTGACGAGCGCCGCACCGACGCGCTCGCGGCTTTCCTTGACAGCGCTGGCCGCCAACCCAACGATCGTCCACTGCGGAAGCCCCTGCGCCGCGTCGACCTCTACGATGACGTCGTACGCGTCAATGCCGACGAGAGCAGCCGAGCGGACCGCAGCAAGCATGCGTCATCGTAATGCGCACCAAGCGCGCCCAGCAAATCGTTTCGAATCGCCCGAAATCACTGCCGCGCACGAAACTCGCGCTAGCCGCCGAAGAGGATACCCTGCCTCGACCCAACCGAGATGCGTAGGCAACTCGTCCACCCAAACCGAGATATATGGACGACGCGGTGCTCGCAGCATTTGGTTAACCAGACGCGTAAGAGTGAAGGCAGCACGAATGAAGAACTTTGGAGATTGTCGGACATGAAACTGACGTCGCTCAGCATTGCGATGGTGCTACTCGCGCTGCTTCTCCCCGCGCGAGTGGCCGCACAAGTCGGATCGACCACGGACATATTGATGGGCCGAATCGCCGGACTCGACAGCCAGGCAATCGCTGGCGCGCGCATCGAGGCCACGTCGGCCGAGACGGGAATCACGCGCACCAAGACCACTGGGCCCGATGGCCGGTACACGATCGTGTTTCCGGACGGGGGTGGAAGCTATCGCATCACGGTGCGCGCGATCGGAATGGCGCCCGTCGCGCGCGACATCCAGCGGCAGGGCGACGAGGACCGGCTCATTACGGACTTCACCATGGGCCGCAACGCCACCCAGCTCGCGACCGTGCAGGTCCGCGCGGGACGGCGGGGCGGCGATCCAAATCAGCGGCCCGAGCCCGGCAACACCGAGCGCAACCTCACTCCCAATCTCATCAATCGCCTCCCCATCGACGCGGGCGATCTGAATGCCCTGGCGGCGCTCGCGCCGGGAGTAATTCAGGTCCCCGGCACCGATACAACCAAGGCGTCCTTCAACGTGGCGGGCCAGCCGTCCAATCAGAACAGCATCACTCTGGACGGACTCACCTTCGGTGCGGGGAGCGTTCCCTCGGAAGCGATCCGCAACACGCGCGTGGTGACGAACACCTACGATGTCGCGCGCGGGCAGTTCACGGGCGGACAGGTCGCATCGACCACGAAGGGTGGCACCAACAACGTCCAGGGCGCGTTCAGCTATTCGCTGCGGGATCCGAACCTCGAGTTCGTGGACGACTCGAATCCGGCGTTCGGTCAGAAGTACACGCAGAACCAGATCAACTTCGGTGCGGGTGGACCGATCGTGAAGGACAAGCTCTTCACCTTTGGAGCGCTCACATTCTCGCGTCGCACCGATCCTCTGCTCTCGCTTCTGGCGGCTGACCCGCTCACGCTCGAACGGCTTGGAACCAATCCGGACTCGGTGAGCCGTTTTCTGAGTCTCGTTCAGGGCTTCGGGCTCCCGCTTTCGTCGCCGCTCGCACCCGACGAGCGTCTCAACGACAATACGTCGGCGCTCGTGAGAGTCGACTATAACCTCGCGGAAGATCATTCCCTGATGCTGCGCGGAGACTGGCGCGGCAACACCCAGCTCGGCTCGCGTCTCAACGCGCTGGCGCTGCCGCACACGGGTGGTGATCTCAGAGGCTCGGGTGGCGGAGGCATGATGACGCTCACATCCCACTTCGGGATGTTCATCAACGAGCTCCGGGGCTACAAGTCGGTCGACAATCGTAATACCTCCGGCTATCTGTCGGCTCCCGATGGACGCGTGGTCGTCGCGTCGGTCCTCGACGATGGGACGAGCGCGATCTCCACACTTCAGTTCGGGGGAAATCCATCACTGCCGCAGGAGACGAAATCGAGCCTGCT
>JBGPHO010000023.1:0-16023 GCA_041484425.1 Gemmatimonadaceae bacterium | reverse complement strand
TCGTCACAGGAATGGTGACGAACGACGTTTCGGCCCTGCTTCCGGGTGAAGGCCAATACGCCGCGGCGCTCACTCCCAAGGGGAAGATCGTCGCCGACGTCCGCATCTTCGCCCTCGACGATTCGCTCCTGATCGACACCTCTCCCGCGGCCGCTTCGGGATGGAAGGGAATGGTGCGGAAGTACATCAACCCGCGCACTGCACCTTATCACGACCTCACGTCCGAGCTCAGCGACTTCGGGGTCTTTGGGCCGGCGTCGCGGGCGGTGGTATCGCGAGTGCTGGCTGTTGACGACAAGGACCTCGCGGCGCTCGCGCCTTACGGGCACATTAGCCGGCCCTTCGGCGACGTGAACGTGATCATCGCCCGTGTTCCCGAGCTCGATCTCGACGGGTTCGAGATCTTCGTCCCGAGCGAGGCCGCCGTTCCGCTCCGGAAAAAGCTCGAGGCAGCGGGAGTCTCCGCCGGAGGCCGCGACACCTGGGAAATCGCCCGCATCGAGAGTGGCCGTCCGGAGTGGGGGGCTGACATGGATGAATCCACCCTGCCGCAGGAGGCTAACTTCGACGAGCTGGGCGCGATCTCCTACACGAAGGGCTGCTACATCGGGCAGGAGACCGTCGCGCGCGTGCACTTCCGCGGCCATGTGAATCGTTTCTTGCGCCGGCTGCGGTTCGTCATCAGGCCCGCGCCGCCGCGGGGCGCCGAGCTGGTGGACGACACCGGAAAGGTGATCGGCGACATTCGGAGCTCCGCCCTCTCACCGCGGTTCGGCGGTGTAGCGCTGGGAATGGTGAGGCGCGAGGTGCCGGCGGGCACAACGCTCCAGGCGATGTGGGACGGAGGAGAATGCAGCGTGCAAATCGAGCAAAACGAAAAAGGCGCCACTGTCTAGTGGCGCCTTTTTGTTGATTTCGGGGAACTTGTTTACTTCTTCTTTGTCGCGGCCTTGGTCGTGGTAGTCGTGGTCTTGGTCGTGGTCGTCGCAGCAGTGGAACTGGCGGCGGTCGTATCCATCTTCATGGTGGTGTCCATCATTGCCGGGGCCGGAGCCATAGCGGGAGCAGACGTGTCGGCGGTTGCGGATTCGTCCTTCTTGGCTGTGCATGCGGCAAGGGCGAGAACAGCGGCGACAAGGGCCAGGCGCTTCATTTACGATCTCCTTAGAGAGGAACGTGGGATAGGTCGCCGGTACCGTGCCCGCGATCGCGGTGCCCGTTTTGGCGCGCGCGAAAATTTATCGCATCTGGAGGCGCTGTCAAGAGCGAAGCCTTCTGGTTGCCCTCTCGCGAAGGACTAGATTAGTCTCAAAGTCGGCATCCTCGGAGAATCAGTTGTCGGTCAACCCGGAAACATTTGGCGCGCTCAAGCGCTCTGCCTTCGGCTCTTCGGACCGGAGACAGCTGTCGGTCAAGGATGAGCTTCGCTCGAATCTCCTCACGCGTCTCGCCTCCCGAAAACCCATTTTCCATGGCGTGATCGGCTACGAGGAGACGGTCATGCCGCAGATCGTCAACGCCCTTCTGAGCCGGCACAACTTCATCCTCCTCGGCCTCCGTGGACAGGCGAAGTCGAGAATCCTCCGCTCCCTGACTACCCTCCTCGACCCGGCGATGCCCATTATCGCCGGCAGCGAGGTGAACGACAATCCGTTCGCTCCGATCTCCAAGTACGGCAAAAACCTTCTGAACGAAGCCGGAGACGACACGCCGATCGCCTGGCTCGATCCGGATCAGCGCTACGTCGAGAAGCTCGCAACGCCCGACGTCACCGTGGCCGATATCATCGGCGACCTGGATCCCATCAAGGCCGCCCGCGGAGGACACATCCTCGGTGACGAGCTCACCATGCACTACGGGATGCTGCCGAGGTCGAATCGCGGAATCTTCGCGCTCAACGAGCTTCCCGATCTGGCGGGAAAGGTCCAGGTCAGCCTGTTCAACATCATGCAGGAAGGCGACGTCCAGATCAAAGGCTATCCGGTGAGACTGCCGCTGGACGTCATGATCTGCTTCACCGCCAACCCCGAGGACTACACCGCCCGCGGCAAGATCATCACGCCCCTCAAGGATCGCATCGGGAGCGAGGTGACCACGCACTACCCCGAAAACGTCGAGCTCGGCATGGCGATCACGAACCAGGAGGCGTGGACCGCGCGTGGCGCCGGCAAGGTACGCGTCCCCGACTTCATCGCCGAGGTGATCGAGCGCGTCGCGTTCGAGGCACGGAACGACAAGCGCATCGACAAGCGATCGGGGGTCTCCCAGCGCATGCCGATCTCGGTTCTCGAGAACGTCGTGTCGAATGCGGAGCGGCGCGCAATTCAGACCGGTGAGCGGGACATCGTTCCGCGCATCGCCGACATCTACGCGGCCCTGCCGGCCATTACGGGGAAGATCGAGCTGGAGTACGAGGGTGAGCTCGTGGGCGGCCACGTCATCGCGCGCGAGCTGATTCGGCGCGCCGCCGACGCGACTTATCAGGACCGCGCGGGCGGAGCTAATACCGACGAGATCATCATGTGGTTCGACGTCGGTGGCGCGTTGCAGGTGACCGATGATGTTCCGGTGGACGCCGTCGTCGAAGGCTTCGGCAGCATCCCGGGATTGATGCAGGTCGTGAGCACCACGGGCCTGGCGCCGATGGACGATCTCCCGGTCCTCGCGGCTGGGTGTGAGCTGGTGCTCGAGTCTCTCGTCGCGCGCAAGAAAATCGCGCGATCGGATGCCGGCACCTACGGCCGGGCCGTCGAAGAGAAGCGCCGCCGCCCATATCAGGACTGAGAATTGGCGATTCTCACCGTCTCGCGGCTTTACGGGTCGGGAGGCTCTGAAGTCGCTGCGATCGTCGCGAAAGCTCTTGGCTGGTCGCTGTTCGACAATGCCGTCGTGGATGCGGTCGCCGCGCGACTGGGATTGAGTGTGGCCGAGGTGCAAGCGCGTGAGGAGAGGGTACCCTCACTGGTCGAACGACTTACCTCGGCGATGGCGATGGGATCGCAGGAATGGATGTCGCCGATCGTGGACGCAAAGCGTCCGACCGACGAGCAGCTGATCGAGGTCACCCGCCACATCATCGAGGAAGCGATCGCGCGCGGCTCCCTGGTCGTGGTCGGACGCGGCACTCAGGAGATGCTGGCAGAGCGCGAGGACACGCTCCACGTATTCTGCTACGCGCCCCGGAAGGCGCTGATCGCGCGGACGATGAAGCGCGAGGGGTTGAGCGCGGAGGAAGCGGCGCGCCTCGTGGACGAAACCAACAAGCGGCGCGACCAATGGGTGCGCCTGCACTGGGAGCGTGACCGACGCTCGCTCGAACTTTACGATCTCAGCGTCAATACTGAGCGGCTCGGGATTCAGGGCGCCGCGGATTTGATCGCGAGCGCGGCGAGGAGTCGGTTCGGATCGACGGCGTAAGAACCAACTGCGACCATGACATCACCAGCCCGCGAGATCGAGCTCTGGCTCGACGCGCTGCTTCTCATGCTGTTCCTGCTGCTCCTCGCGCCGCGTCTCACTGGGCTCCCAGCGCACGAGTGGATCGGTCTCGTTTTGGCGATACCGATACTCGTACACCTGATTTTCTCCTGGGCCTGGATCAGCACTGGCACAAAGCGGTTGCTGGCGAACGCGCCTCCGCGATCGCGGGTCAACTACGGCATCAATGCGGTTCTTTTCGTACTGACAACCGTTGAGATCGTCTCGGGCGTGGCCATATCACAGGTCGCGCTCCCCTTCATGGGAATTGCCACAATCAACGATCGCTCGTGGCGCGCTCTTCACAACCTCACGCTGAACTGGCTTCTTCTCGCTCTCGGCCTGCATGTCGCAATCAACTGGGAATGGGTTGTCGCAGCGCTGCGGCGCCTGAGCGCGCCTCAGCGATCCTCGTCGGCAGTACGCAGCCCGGTTTCGGGTCGGGTGGTACCGGCGCTGCGAAGGAGCGCGCTCGTTCTTATCGCGGCCACAATCGTTGGAGCCATAGTATTCCTGAAGCTGGGTCCGCCAACGGTGACGCGTGTATATCGACAAAACGAGGTCGCTCGATTCGCGGGCTCTCCCGCGCGTGGCGCCGGGCAGTTCGCGGGGGAAACGATGCTGCTTTGTCTCGTCGCGTACGCCAGTCGCCGGTGGCTCCGCGTTCGCCTCTAGCTGGCTCGTCCTGCCGATGGTCACGGATGGCGTCGTCGGAATGTGCGTGAGGACGCCGATTTCGGCTGCCGTTGTATTACTACCGAGGGTTCGTCGCCCAGATCGTTGACTCCGTGACGAATCCCCGATCCTCGGTCTCCAGCATGCTTGCAATCAGGTGGGCTATATCCGAGGGATGGAGCTTGCTCGGATTGTCCGGCTTGGCCGGCGTTCGCGATGACTCACCTTCGCCGAAGGTGGTGAGCACCTCGCTCGGGTTCACCTGCATCACGCGGATGTTGTGCTGTCGGAGCTCCGCTCTCCAACACTCTGTCATCGCGTTGACCGCGAACTTGCTCGAACAGTACGCCGTACCGTTGGCGAATCCGCGCTGTCCCGCGGTCGAGGAGATGTTCACGATATTTCCGTAACTCCGGCCGACGAAGTGCTTCGCTGATTCCCGCGCAACGAGCATCGCTCCGAGCACGTTCGTCTGCCAGACGCGAAAGAACTCGTCGCCTGTCAGCTCGATGAGAGCGGCGAACGAGCCAAATCCGGCGTTGTTGACGAGCACGTTGTAGTCGCCGTACTCCTTGACCACCGTGGCGATCAGCCGCAGCACGTCGTCTTCCCTGCTCACGTCGGCCACTATTGGCAGTGCGCCGATCTCCCTGGCCGCGCCGTCGAGGACATCCCGGTGTCGCGCACAGATCGCCACCCGCGCCCCACGCCCGCGCAGCAAGCGCGCGGTCTCGAGTCCGATTCCACAGCTCCCACCGGTGACGAGCACGGCGGCGTTTTTCAGATCCACTGTTTCTCCCTGGCGCCGATCGCGTCGCGCACGAGTCCGGCAAAGTCGGTGACATCGGCCTCGGCCGTGTCGAATGAAGTAATGAGTCGCGCCTCCCAGGTAGCCTCGTTCCAGATGTGGAACGGCCACTGCTCCTGAACCTTCGCGATTATCTCCTTCGGCATCGTCACGAACACTTCGTTCGCCTGCACCTGCTGCGTCAGCGTGACGCCCTTGATGCCGCCGAGCTCTCCCGCCAGCAGCTGCGCCATCCGGTTGGCGTGAGTGGCGCTCCTCTTCCAGAGATCGTTGGTCAGCAGCGCGCTGAATTGCGCGGCGATGAACCGCATCTTGGACGAGAGCTGCATCCCCTGCATGCGCTTGAACTCGAAGTCGTCGGCCAGCGCGAGCTTGAAGAAGACGGCGGCCTCTCCCGCAACCAGGCCGTTCTTCGTACCGCCGAACGAGAGCGCGTCGACGCCGGCGCCGCTGGTGATCGCCTTCAGCGGAACGTTGAGGCTCACCGCGGCGTTAAAGATTCTCGCGCCATCCATGTGCAGCAGCAGAGAATTCGCATGCGCAAAATCGGCGATGGCCCGGATCTCCTGCGGCGTGTACACTGTGCCGTACTCCGTCGCCTGGGTGATCGTGATCGCACGCGGTTGCACGTGGTGCTCGTTCCCGATGTCATGCAGGTGCTCGCGAATTCCCGCTACGGTGATCTTGCCCTGCGGCGACGGGACCGGGAGCAGCTTGCAACCGATGTGCTTTTCCGCGGCGCCGCACTCCGAGGTGTGAACGTGCGCCGTCTCGGCGCATATCACCGCCTGGTGCGACTTCACCATGCTCTGGAGGCAGAGCACGTTCGCGGCCGTGCCGCTGAATACCAGAAATACTTGCGCATCGCCCCCCAGCTCGTCGCTGATTCTGGCGACAGCGTCGCGCGTGTAGGGATCGGCGCCGTAGGAAGGAACGTGACCGACGTTCGCGGCCGCCATCGCTGCCAGAACCTCAGGATGGACGCCGGCCCAATTATCGCTCGCGAAAGCGCGTCCCGAGCCCTGCTTGTGCGGCATGCGCCTACGATAACGTCTCTCTTGCTCCAGCGGCAAGACGACGGCTGCCGACGCTAGTGAAAGTCGCGGCTGGCGTGGACGATCTGCTTCACCTTCAATTCGCGGAATTTCAGGCCGATGACGTTCCGCACCCCGCCATCGCGCTCGAACCTTCCCTGCACCGCCACGAAAGTCGAGAACTTCACCACCTCGGAGTATTTCTCGACGAGCTTTTTGGAGACGATCACGTTGATGAACCCGAACTCGTCTTCCATCAGCAGGAACACCGTGCCCTTCGCGCTCTGCGGCTGCTGGCGGATTGTGACGAGGCCCGCCGTGACGATGGACTCTCCGCCCTGGAGCTTCTCGAGCTGACGTGAGTCGAGCACCCCCGCGCTCTGCAGCTTATCGCGCAGATGTTCCATCGGATGGCCGGTGACGCTGATGCCCACGGAGAAATAGTCGAGGAAGATCAGCTCGTCGCGCGTGAGAGGACGCGGGCTGTATGACGCCTGTCGCGCGGGAGCCAGCGGCAGGCTGTCGCCCACGGCGCGCATCGCCACCCACGCGGCGCGACGGCGGTCCGGCTCCCAGGCGCCGAATGCCCCCGCTCGCGCGAGGTGCAACGCGTCTGTCCGTTGCAGCTTTGCCCGCTGCACGACATCGTCGATCGATGTGAAGCGGTCCCACCCTCTCGCCGCCTTCAGGGCGTCGAGAGATTTCTCGCCGAGCCCGCGGATGTGCCGCCACCCGATTCTGAGCGCGGGCCTGTCGGGATTCTCCGTCGGCTCGGTGGTGCACTCCCAGTCGCCATCACGCATGCAGGTCGGGAGAACCCTGAGCCCGTGCCGCCTCGCGTCGTGAATGAGAGTCGACGGCGGGTAGAATCCCATCGGGTACGAGTTCAACAATCCCGCGTAGAACTCCGCCGTGTAGTGCGCCTTCAGGTAGCCGGTCGCGTAGGCGATGAGAGCAAAGCTCCACGCATGCGATTCGGGGAATCCATAATTGGCGAAGCTCTTGAGATCTTCGGCGATTCTCGCGGCAACATCTTCCGTGACTCCCCGCTCCACCATTCGCGCGCGCAGCTGCTCCAGCACGCGATGGAGTTTCTCAACTTTTCGAATATGTCCCATCGTGCGCCGCAGCTCGTCGGCCTGCGCCGCCGAGTAGCCGCCGAGCTTCATGGCGATCGCCATCGCCTGCTCCTGGAAAATCGGGATTCCCTGCGTGCGCTTGAGGATCGGCTCCAGGTCGGGGTGCAGGTACGTCACGGGCTCGAGCCCGCGCCGCCGCGCCGTGTACGGATGCACGAAATTCGCCTGGATCGGCCCGGGACGAATGAGCGCCACCTGCACTACAATGTCGTACAACCGATCTGGCTTAGTATGTAGCACAGAAGCGATCTGCGCCCTGCTCTCGATCTGGAAGGTGCCGATCGTCTCGCCGGTCGCGATCAGATTGTAGGTCGCCTCGTCGTCGGGAGGCAGCTTGTACATCTCCGGCCGCTTTCCCGTGCGCGTTTCGATCATGTCGAAGGCGCGTCTCACCAGCGACAGAGCGCCGAGTCCGAGGAAATCGAACTTGGGCACGCCGACGGCATCGAGATCGTCCTTGTCGAACTGGATGATCGTGCGCCCCATCGTCGTGTGCTCGACCGGCATGTAGTCTCCAAGTGGAGCGGACGACAGCACGAATCCGCCGACGTGCGTGGAGCGAAGGCGCGGCACTCCCTCGAATGCGGCCATCGCTGCGAGAGTTGCTTTCCCGCGCGGATTGTCGAAATCGAGCCCGAGCTTGGGCGCGAGAATCTCCTCGATGTACTTCGCCCCCTCGGCCGGATCGCTCCAGTGAATCCTCTTGGAGATGTTGTTCGCCATCTCCACCGGATAACCGAAGGCGCGCATTGAATCACGGATCGCGTTTGGTCCGCGGTACATCTGTACGATGCAAGTGATCGCGGCCTGGGCGCGATTGTATTTCCCGTAGACGTAGTCGAGCACCTCCTCGCGCCGGTCGTGCTCGATGTCGACGTCAATGTCCGGAGCTTCGGTCTGTCCATCGACGCGGATCTCGGAGAGAAAGCGCTCGAACAGAAGCCCGTGCCGCACCGGATCCACCGCCGTGACCGCCAGACAATACGCGACCGCCGAGTTCGCGGCGCTACCTCGCCCCTGGCAGAGGATCCCCTTCGCTTTGGCGAAGTGCACCGCGTCCCACATCACCAGAAAGAATCCGGCGAAGCCCAGTGTGCCGATGACCCTCAGCTCGTGTTCCAGTTGCGCGGTCTGCTTGTCGTCGATCTCACCCCAGCGCTCGCGCGCGCCCTCGAAAACTTTCTCGCGCAGAAAAGTGTCGTCGTTGTACCCGGTGGGAACGGGAAACTTCGGCAATGGCGGTCTCACCCAGGCGAGACTGAAATCGCACTCCGCTGCGATTCTCTCGCTTTCTTCCAGGCCCGCTTCGCGCCCCTTCCAGCGCGCCGCCATCTCCTCCGGAGAGGCGAGGCGCCACTCTCCATTCGGGTGCAGCAGTCCGCGCGCGAGCGCGTCGTCGATCGTCGTATCGTATCGGAGAGCGGTGAGCACGTCGTGAACGAGCCGGCTGTCGTTGTCGATGTAGCGGGGCTCGTGACAGATCACCCAAGGTACCCGGTGCCGCTCGGCCAGCTCGATCAGCGAGGAGGCGAGCGCCGACTCGTTGCCGCTCGTGTGGTGAAGCTGCACTTCGACCGCGAGCCTGTCACCAAAGACGTCTCGCCACTGACAGAGTCTGTGTTCAGCGCCCTTGTAGTCGCCGGCGCGGAGACTTGATGCGATCGGCCCGGACGCCGGACCGGTCAGCACCTGCAGTCCTTCACTCCGCTCCGCTACCTGCTGCCATGAGATGCGCGGACGCCCGCGCGTCTTTTTTCCATCCCCCTTCTGCCAGGTCGTCAGATTGCCCACGCGGGATCTGGTGACGAGGGAAGCCAGATTGTTGAATCCCTCTTTGGTCCGAGCCAGAAAAGCGGCTGGACATCCATCGATCACGAGTTCGGCGCCGACGATTGGCTTCAGATTCTGCTGGCGCGCCTCCAGTCCGAATCGGACGATCCCGCCCAGATCGGCGGTGTCGGTTATCCCGAGGGCGCTGTAGCCGAGCGATGCCGCGCGGGCGGCGAGTGCTTCCGGGGAGGCGGCGCCGTCGCCAAAGGAGAAGGCGGTATGTGCTCTCAGCTCGACGAATCCCATAGCTGGAGTATACCCGAACAAATACCGAATACAAGGCCCGGAATCTGGCTCTACATCTGGAATCTGATGGCTGCAACTGAACAGGCGGG
The DNA here is from genome assembly GCA_041484425.1 of Gemmatimonadaceae bacterium. Taxonomy (GTDB): domain Bacteria; phylum Gemmatimonadota; class Gemmatimonadetes; order Gemmatimonadales; family Gemmatimonadaceae; genus UBA4720. Next base: position 6,725 of record JBGPHO010000023.1, on the reverse strand, counting down.
AGGCGCCAGTGGCAGAGCTACCAATTTGTTAGTTCACTACGTCCTGATTTTACAATTGGCGTGCTGGCCACAAGCAGTTGCCCTCACGCCTCAGAGATAAGTCAGGGCGTAGTGAACTAAACGACTGACAACTACGCTACTGGGACCTCCCGCCTATTCAGTTGCAGGTATCAGTTACGCTACTGGCACCTCCCGCCCGTTCAGTTGCAATTATTTCTCTCCGAACCTGGAGCCAGTTAACGCAAACGGGGTAAGGAGTGACTAAAATTCATCCACCCAGTCCCACCAGTACTTCGATCACATAAATGGCAACGACAGTCCCCTCGCGCCGTTTCGACGGAAACGGCTACCAACCCTCGTACATCCCCGCCGCGATCGCGGCGGCGCTCGTATTCGTCCTCTATCTGTTGACGCTCGCGCCTTCGGTCGCGATGTGGGACACGGGCGAGTACATGGCCGCGGTCAAAGTGCTAGGCATCCCGCACCCGCCCGGCAATCCCTTCTTCGTGCTGCTCGGCCACGCATTCGCATCGCTGCCGATTCCGGTCGGGTACGGCGCCAGGATCAATATCATGGCCGCGCTCGCCAGCGCCTGTTCGGCCGGTTTCTGGTTCCTGATTACAGAGAGGATCGTCGCGCGCTGGATCGCGGAGAGATGGCAGCGGCTCGTAATAGCCAGCCTCGCAACTCTCATCGGTGCGACGGCATTCACGGTGTGGAACCAATCGGTCGTCAACGAGAAGGTCTACACCATTTCGCTCCTGTTCTTCACGATCACCTCATGGATCATCATCGAGTGGATCGAAGATCCCGATTCACGCCGCGCAGATCGTCTCGTCGTACTTGTTTGCTTTCTCCTCGGCCTGGGCTACTCGAATCATCCGGCCGGATTTCTGCCACTGCCCGCCGCCGGTGTCGCCCTGCTCACCACCCGCTGGCGCACATTGCTCCGTTGGAAGCTCGTACTCGCGGCTCTCGGCGCTCTCATCATCGGTCTCACGCCATTCATCTACGAGCCGGTGCGCGCCGCATACTTCCCCGGCATCAACGAGGGCGCGCCTACGGGGTGCGACACGAAGCTCGAGGCTGCCTGCACCTTCAGCAAGCTCACAGAACAGCGGTTGATGGCCAACATCAACCGCGAGCAGTACGGGCAGAAGCTGGAGCGCGGCGCGCCTTACTCGGCGCAAGTCGGAATGTGGTGGCTCTACTTCCAGTGGCAGTGGCTGCGCGACTCGCACGGGACGATGCAGGGACTTCAGTTCGTGCTCGCGTTCCTGTTCCTCGGGCTGGGATTGCTGGGTGGTTACGTGCACTGGGACCGGGACCGAAAAACCTTTTGGTATCTCGGTCCGCTCATGTTCACGATGACACTGGCGCTCATCTACTATCTCAACTTCAAGTACGGCTGGTCGCAGGACCCTACCAATCGCGATGTCCAGCGCGAAGTGCGTGATCGAGACTACTTCTACATCTGGAGCTTTTCAGCCTGGGGAGTGTGGACGGCGATCGGGTTGAGCTACGCCTGGGAGCAGCTCGCGTATTGGATCGGCGGAGAAGGGCGAACGGCGGAGAAGGCCGGCGGAAAAAAGCCGGTCACAGTCGCGCCGTGGCCGACGCGACGCGGCTTGATGATGGCCGCACCAATTCTTCTCATCGCGCTCATCCCGCTCTTTGCGAACTGGCGATTCGCGTCGCGCGCCGGGCATGAATTCACCGACCAATGGGCGCGCGACTATCTGAATTCGCTGGAGCCTTACGCGATCGTCATCACCAACGGGGACAACGACACCTTCCCGCTCTGGTTCGCGCAGGAAGTCGATGGAGTGCGTCGAGACGTGACGGTCGCCGTCACCACTTACCTGGACACCGACTGGTTCGTGCGGCAGATGATCCGCCGGCCGATCGAGACGTACGACGCGGCCAAGGGACCGGCGATCTATCGCGGAACGACCTGGAAGAAGCCGAGTGGACCGCCGCTCAAGATGACGTACGCCCAAGCGGACTCGATTCCCGAATACATACAGATCAACCAGCCACAGATTTTCAAGCAGGGCAACATCACGCTGAACATTCAGCCAGGCTATCTCGTGCGCGATCAGCTGGTGCTGCTGCGCCTGATCAGGGATTCGTACCCCGAGAGGCCGATCTACGTATCCACCGGCGGCGGCCAGGGGCTCGGCCTCGAGCCATACTTGCTCTCACAGGGTTTCGTGCAGAAGCTGATGGACCATCCGATCACGGAAACGGCTGAAACGCCTCGCGTCCTCGGTCTCAACGTTGATTTCGAGCGCTCGAAGGCTCTCTGGAATGACGTCTATCACGCGCCGGAAGCCCTGATGAAGGAGGGAGACTGGATCGATCGTGCCTCAATCGGAATTCCCTACACTTACGCGTTCACCGGGGCGGTCCTGTCCGAAGCGATGAAGGCGAGAGGGGATACGAAGGGCGCCGACACCGTCATGAACCGAGTGAGGGGGATCGTGAAGGCGGCTCGGATTCTGGGATTCCCGGGCGCTTCCTAAAGTCTGGAAACCAAATTCGCGCCAGGCCGTAATGTGGGCATGCGCGACTCCAATCACAGCCGAAGAAACGGTTACGCCCTCGCGCTATTGCTCGCGGTCATGGCGATCGCGACGCTGGGTTGCGTGCCGGGCGGCACCGGTCCTTTTCTCTCTCCGCCGACGGCGCCCGTCGACCACGCGACCGTTCAGCCCACACGAGTGCGCAAAATGGGTGGGGACATCGTGCTATCCTCCGCGCCCTCGGGCGCCGAGCTCCTCACGATGGGCGGCAATATCGCGATCACAAGAGCGAGCGGGTACGTAGCCGCGACGACGATGGGGGGCGACATCGTGATCGATTCACTCGAGTCAGGTGCCCACCTCCAGTCAAACGGCGGAAATGTCAGGCTCCTGCTGACGCGCGCACCGTCGAACGAGCCGCGCGATCTCGACATCACTGTCCGCGGAGGGAACGTCAGGCTAATCCTCGCTGACCCCGCCTCAGCCACCTTCCGCGTGGAACTGGGATATAGTCGCGACGATCAGGATCGCTATTCAATTCACAGCGACTTTCCCTTGACGCATACGATTTCCGACTGGTCGCGGAGCGTTACTCACCCCATTCACGCCAGGCAGCATCTAAACGCAACCGGCGCGGTTGGCGGCGGTCGCGACCTCATTCGCGTGCATGTCGAAAGCGGGATGGTCTATCTGTCCCGGAGTCCGTAACGTTCCCAGATGTCCCTCATCCGGCTACGCGCGGCGCTGGAATCCGCCGGTAGCAGGAATCGCCGCGCGATGAGCGATGATATACCAGCATCCACTTGCCGCATGAATCGTGTGCGGTCTCCGTAAAGCGACTGTATGCTCGGACGCGAATCGCGGGCAGTTCTGCGCTCGGCGTCGGTCCTTGGAAGGGGCACAAAGGTTCCGCGAAAGCTGAGGAGCCGGTCGGTCGCCGCGGCCATGCCGGTTCTGAGCTGCCACGGATAGTATGTGGCGAGCGGCACGCGCAGCTCGATGCTCCTGATTCCGCCGAGATCGTTGCCGATGGAGTCCACGCGCGAAACGAGGACGGGGTACGGCGCGCCCACCTTGGGTGGCTCGAGGTCGATGATCCCCTGTCGCCATCGCGGTCCGAAGTCGAGTCTGTATGGTTGATGCGCGATGCGCGCGACCGGGAGATTCGGTATCGCTGGAAAGTGCTCGTCCGCGGGTCTCACCAGACTCCCCGACGCGAGCGTCGGATAGAGGGACGGCGGCGGTTGCTTTCCTTCCTTCACCCAATCGATCAGCGACGACATCAGCGCTCTCAGTGCCAGGCGCTGATCGAGTGGATCTCCGCGATATGCGTTCGTCCCGCCGATCCGCGCATTCTCTGAGACGGGCCACGCAGCGGGGCTCGAGTGCTGCGCTGACGAGATGACGTAGCGACGCTCGGTGGGGAGAAATCCGACGTCCTGTTTCCCATCGGGCGTCGTGTGGCTGAGAGATGCGGCACGTCCCCAATATTCGTGACCGCCGTCGACGTAAAAAATCCTGGTAGCACCCGAGCCGCGCAGGTCGTCTCGAAAACCGGCACGCCGTCCGGTGATGGAATCGGTGGTCGGGACACTGGTAAATGGAAACACGTCGGTAGGATAGAAGAACGTGGAGTATGGCTGCGCGTCTCGCGACGGCTGTGCGAAGCGATGGTTGAAGCTTCCGCGGCCCGCACCGGCGGTGTGCGCGAAGAAACCATCGAAGGCGACGCGACCGTTCTCGTCGGTGTTGAATCCCTGATAGAGGAAGTGCCGGATGAATCTTCCCGTCTGGGAAACACCGTAGCCGATTCCGTATCTGACGTGCGCCACCGCCGACGAATCGTACTTGAGATAGGAGATCATGTCCCGTACCGCGGCGAGCCCGGTGCCCACCACGACCGGATCCCTGGCGCGATACACCGCTTCGTAGATCCTGCCCGGCGCAAATCCCTTCGACATGTAGACCCACCGCAGGTCGCGCACGACGGTGCCGCTGCTGTCGCGCGCGAAGCTCCACTCGCTCCGTGGAACGACCGTGCGTGGACCGACCGGATCGTCACGCACGGTGAGCACGTTCGACGGATCGTTCTCGTCCGCGACCGGATAGGCGAGCGTCGGCGCGAGACTGTGCCCGAGCGGGATCGAGCTCGTCGCGCTGTCGATAGTGATGTCGCTGCGGACAAATCCGGTGATCGCTCGTTCGGCAGAGCCCGCAGGCGGAGCCTGAAAGTGGAGCGCGCTTCCGCCAGGCAGTACGTCCCACTGCCAGGCCAGGGCGACAATCGTGACGCCGCGTTTCATCAGCAGTGCATCGCCGTAGAACTCCGCGGATTGCGGGGATGCGGCGGCGTTGCGGCCGAGATTGAAGATGTAGGTCGTGATTCCGCCCCGGTTGACGATGTCGATGACGGCGACGTCGGCCGAACGCGCCGGATCCTTTGGGCGGAGCATCACGAATTCGCTCACTGCCTCCACGTCTCCATTCGAATTCCGCGGCGCGAGATCGAGATCGACGATGCGGCGATTCTCGGGATTTTTCGGATCGAACGCGAAGTACACTCGCCCGGTAATCCGCTCGTAGGCGCCGGCATTTCCGAAAGAGCCGGTGATGTCGGAGCGGGTGAGGATCTCGACCCGGACGACGCGGGCATCGGCGGGAGCGGCGAAAAGAGCCAGGCCGAGCAGCGAGAAGATCAGAATGCGAGGGATAGTCATTGCAGAAAACTCGCGCGGGAAAGGGGCGGGCGAAAGGCAACAGCAACAACTACACAGAACGGGATCCGAGATCTGTCAAACTGCAAACTGAACGGGATCCGAGATCTGAGAGGCATAGATCTCAGAGTTTGGTCACTACGCTCCGACCTGATGGCGCATCTCCAGTCAGTAGACGACGCCGGTACGGCGACTAGTAGGGTCGCAGCGTGGTTACTAAGCTCTGGCATCTATGCTTCTGAAATCTCGGATCCCGTTCAGTCGCAGTTGTTGTTGTTAATCCCACCACCCATGCAAGTACCACTCATCCAATCGAGCGTCCCGGTACAGCCACACCATCATCCCATCATCCGTAACGCACCGGAAATACTCACGAGCGTACGGCTCGCTCCAGCGTCCCCCCGAGACGCGATCGGGTCCGGCCGCGGAGATGATCTGCATCCACTGCTTGTCGCGAAACTCCACCGGCAGCTCGTGATCGCGGCGACGCCTGGTTTTCACAGCGACTCGCCGGGGCTCGGGAAGAAGCTGCAGCGTGAGACGGGGGGCGGCGGTCGCCTTCACCACTCGTTCCTTTAGCTGGATTCTCGCCGAAGCCTGCGACGGCTCCTGGCTGATCCACTCCGTGCGATGGTCGATCAAAGGGTGCTGCGTGTTGCGCGGAGTCACCACCACCGCGCCCTGATCATCCAGCAGCTGTGCGATCGTTTCCTCAGCCGCGCGCGCGGTGGCAAATCCGCGATCGAAGATGTCTCCCTGGCGCTCCAGTTCGCCCGTTACCGACTCCACGCGAATCGTAATGCCGACGACGCCGTCGGGAAGAACGATTCTCTCGAGGTGAGAGCGTATCAGTCGCATCCACGCCTTGTGGCTCGCCGTCGATCGGGCCGGGCGCACCAGATGCTCGAAGGTTTCCCGATTGGCGAGCGAAAAGATCATCGTCATCTCGCGCGCGCACTGGCCGCGCGACTTGAGCTCCGTCGTGATGTTTCCGACGAGCGCGTTGATGATGAAGACGAGACGCTCCGCATCCTTGAGCGTGTAGTCCACCCAATCGAGAGAAGCGGTCGGCAGCGCCCGCGGCATGTTGGCGAAGATGCGGCGCGAGTCGTCGGCCCTCGATAATCTCCAGAGGCGCGCCCCCTCCGCCCCGAAACGAACTTCGACGGACTCGAGATCCAGTCTCGCCAGATCTCCGCAGCACTCCACCCCGATCCCATCGAGCATCGTCGACAGAGCGAGCGATGGCTCGAGCACGCCGAAGGAATACGGAGCGAGATACTCACGCTCCGACCCCGGCGTGATTGCGACGAGGCGGCCTTTTCCATGGCGAGCCGCGACCTCGGCGGAGATTGGAGCGATGGAGATGGCGGCCCTTACCTTCTCCACCCCATTCTCGTGAAAAACGTCGAGAAGATCTCTCGCCAAAGATTCGGCGCTCATTCCGCGCGCATCGGCCCAGACGATACCATTCGCTCCCAGCATC
>JBGPHO010000022.1:0-16226 GCA_041484425.1 Gemmatimonadaceae bacterium | reverse complement strand
TCGCGCGCTAGGCACCGTGAGAGGAACCTGCCTGAGCGAGTCTTTGACGAGCGTGATGGACTTCTCCGCAACTCGCCGCGCGATCTGCAGGTTGGAGCTGTCACCGACAAGAAACCGCAACGCGCTAAGGTCGACCAGCCTGCTCTGCGCGAGGCCCAGCTTGCGCTTTGTCTCGAGAACCCTGCGCACCGATGAATCGAGACGAGCTTCCGTGTACCGCCCTTCAGCTACTCCAGCGACGACTGCATCAATCGTTTGTGACACATCGAGCGGTTGGATCAGAACGTCGATCCCGGCCGCGATCGCGCGCTTAACCGACTCTGCCGCGCCGAACTGGTCGAGAACCCCACGCATGTCCATCGCGTCGGAGATGATGATCCCGCGAAACCCCATCTCTCCGCGGAGGAGCCCCGTCAGGACTTTGGACGAGAGTGTCCCGGGCACCCCGGAGGAATCCAGCGCTGGCATTGCTCCGTGAAACGACATGATCGCGCCCACGCCACCATTGACCGCTGCCCGGAATGGCACGAGTTCCACCGTATCGAGCCGGCTTCTGCTCACGGTCACCACCGGGAGCGCCAGGTGTGAGTTGACGCCGGTGTCGCCGTGACCGGGGAAATGCTTCCCTGTCGCGATCATGCCGTGATCCTGCAGGCCATGAATGAAAGCAACACCCATGCGGGCGTCGAGTTGAGGATCCTCGCCGTAGGAGCGCGTGTTGATGACGGGATTGTCCGGATTGTTGTTGACGTCGAGCACCGGCGCGTATGCGATGTGTATCCCGAGCGCGCGCCCTTCGAGTGCGGTAAGACGCCCCTGCTCGTACGCGAGCGTGGTGTCTCGCGTTGCGCCGACCGCCATCTCGGGCGGGAACACGATCGCTCCTCCCAGATCGATGGCGTTGGGAACGAAGTACCCGCCTCGCGCGCGAAATCCTGCGCCTGCCTCCAGATCCGCACCGAACAGGAGCGGCACCTTGCTCATCGACTGCAGCGCATTCAGCTTTGCGGCCACCTCGATGGGCGATCCCACTGAGATGGTGAAGCCTCCGACTTTTTCCTGCTGGATGTATTGCGTCAGTCGTCGCCACTGCGGCGAATCGCCGGATACGTAATCACCGAATAGGCTCGGCCACACGATTTGTGCGGCTTTCTCGCGCAAAGTCATCGAGGCGAGAACCGAGTCGGTCCAGCGCGGTGAAGTCGCTCCGGTTTGCCCGGAGCCACCCGTATTGGTGCCCATCGTCATGCAGCCCGCCGCTAGCACAACGAGCGCGAAGGCGGGAAATATCTTCGACTTCCGTTTCATCAGTGGCTTATCGTGCCTTTCTTGCTGATATCGATGTCGGCCGGGTCACCGGTCTTGAAGAAGAACGCTGTCATGTTCTTGGTGAGGAACGCCCGTGCCTGTGGATCCATCACGTTGAGCCCGTAATGATTGATCAGCATCGTCTGCTGCTTGAGCCAGTCGGCCCAGCACTGCGTGCAAATCTCTTCGACAACACGGGCCCCGATCGGGCCGGGAAAGGGGGGCTTCACGAATCCTGCGCGCGTTTGTCCGCAACGCGCGCAGGTTACAGTCTCAGGCACGCGCGAAGCTACCTGTGCGCGTACGAGATTTCAGCCAGGCCGAAGATCGAGAGAAGCCGGAGATAAACCCAGCCGATGTCGAGCTCATACCACTTCGCCTTGAACTTGGGTGAGTGGGGATCGGCGTGATGATTGTTGTGCAACTCCTCGCCGCCGAGCCAGATGGCGATAGGCAAGATGTTCCGACTCTCGTCCTTGACGTTGAAATTCCGATAGCCGACCGCGTGGCCGACCCCGTTGATGATTCCAGCTGCCCAGAACGGTATCCAGATCATCTGCACGCCCCAGACGAGCGGTCCGACGAAGAATCCAAACAGGTAAACGTCGACCGCGAGCATGACGAGAATGCCAACCCAGTTCAGCGGTGACAAGAGGTGGCGCTCGAGCCAGTCGTTAGGCGTCCCCTTTCCATATTTGTCGAGTACACCCGGCTGGCGAACAGCCTTTCTGTAGTAGAAAGCACCCTTGAGAACGATGTTCCGAAGTCCTTCCATCAAAGGGCTGTGCGGATCGCCCTCGCGGTCGGCAAACGCGTGATGCTTGCGATGACAGGCAACCCACTCCTTGGTAACGATCGCCGTTGAAAGCCATAGCCAGATTCTCATCGGAAGGGCGGCGAGATAGTGAAGCTTCACGCCGCGGTGCGTCTGAGCGCGGTGCAGGAACAGAGTGACGGACACATTGGTGAGATGTCCCGCTACGATCACGAACAGAATCGGCTTCCACCACGCCGTTGCCCAACTTCCAAAATCCGGCATTACTTACTCCGTTTATCTAAGGCCTACACATGCAATCTACCCGGACAGCACCCACAATCCAAACGACCACAGCACTATCTCGTAACGGGCCCGGGCGGGTTCGCGTTTGGTGGTCTGCCCCACGTATCGTTTGAGGGATTCCAGTCGGGAACCGACGGATCGGGCCAGAGCCGCACGCCGGCTACCTTCCCACGCACCGCAATCACCGCATCGAAGCGATTGCTGCGCGCCCAGATATTCACCGGCAGCGAGAAGTCCTGCGTCGTTCCATCGGCGTACCCCACGCGCAGTCGCACCGGAAATGGAACTGACGTGAATCGGTGCAGCGCTATCGTTGCGAACGTCCGTCCGTCCGAAGTCCGTGTCGACACGCTGTCGATGCCGATGTCGAGGACATCCGTCGTGTAGAAGAAGCTGTGCCAGAACCAGGAGAGATCCTCTCCCGCCGAATTCTCGATGCTGCGAAAGAAATCTCCAGGAGTGGGATGCTTGAACGCCCAGGTCCGGGTGTATTCCCGGAATGCCGTATCGAACATTTCAGGGCCGATGACGTGATTGCGAAGGGTCAACATGACCACGGCCGGCTTGCGATATCCGATCGCTCCGAGTGCCGACGGATCGATGTTGTCGGGTGCGGTCATCAGTGGTGACTGAGTTCTCTGCGCTACGGCGTCGCCCCAGTTTCGGAGGTAACCGGGATACGCGCTCTGCCCTGGATAGCGCGCCTCATTGGCGAATGCGTTGAGATACGTGTTGAATCCTTCGTCCATCCAGGCATACCGCCGCTCGTTGGACCCGACGATCATGGGAAACCATTCGTGCCCGTGCTCGTGATTGATGGTCCCGAAGATCGACGCCGGATCATCGTTGCCGTAGTGCACCATTACGAACATCGGGTACTCCATTCCACCGACCGGTCCGGCGACGCTCGTCGCCTGTGGATAGGGGAACGGGAAAAAGAGTTGCGAGTACTGCCTGATCGTCCACTGCGTCTGCTCGGCGCCATGCTCCCAGGCCTTCCCGGCTTTCGGGAATTCGTAGTAGGCCTGCGCCAGAATTCCGTTCCAGCTAGTTGCATCCCATCTAAAATCCGGGGCGCTCGCCCATGCCACGTCGTGCACATTCCGCGCGCGGAACCGCCAGGTTCTGGTCCCCGGTTTTGGCTGGGTCTTCGCCGCAGCTGCCTCCGCCTGCGTGATGATCTGAACTACGTCGCTGCTGCGTGTTGCCGTCGACAGCCTGCGCCGCTGTTCAGCGGTTAGAACGTCTTCGGGATTCTGGAGCACGCCGCTGCCGGCGACCACGTATCCGGATGGCACTGTGACCGAATAATCGAAGTCGCCGTATTCGAGATAGAACTCCCCCTGCCCCAGATACGGATCGGTGTTCCAGCCGCGGACATCGTCATACACAGCCATCCGCGGATACCACTGCGCGATCTCGTACAGTGAGCTGTCCCGTCCCATCCGATCCGATCCGTGCTCCGGGACTCTGAACGAGAAGTGGATCGAGATCGTCGCCTTCCCCCCGCGCGGGACCAGCGGAGAAGCAAGATCGAGACGCATCATGGTGTCATTGATCCTGGGTCGCACGGATGTGCCATTCACGCGCACATCGCTCAGATTGTATCCACCCTCGAACCCCCTCACCCCCCAGCGCGAATCAGCGGGGAAAAGCGCTGAGCCTTTGCTGGCAGTGCGATAGAGATTCTGATCCATCTGGACCCAGACGTATCGCAGCGTGTCGGGGGAGTTGTTTGTGTACCGGATCTCCACTGAGCCGGTGAGCTCGGTAGTCCCGGTGTCGAGAGTGGCCGCGATCGTGTACTCTGCGCGCTGCTGCCAGTAATCAGGCCCCGGGGCGCCGCTTGCCGAGCGGTACCGGTTCGGCCCGGGCCAGTCGATGCGGTTAGTCGTCGCAAATGGATCGTCGCGTTGCGTGTCGAATACCGGGCGGGAGCGTAGTGCGGCCCCTGATGTGTCGCCCGTCAGAGCATCCATCCGCACCGGGGCGAGCACAACAGGTTGCTGCGCACATGCAGTCAGCGCTATGAACAAAAAAGCGTACGATTTCACTTTCGAGTGCCGTTGTTCGAGAAAGTTTCGCGAGTTGTACCCTCATGTTAAGCAACGTAAGGGCCAATGCTCACTCCTTGTACCTTGCAATACTCGGGTGCTGCCGATAGGCTCTCCGCAATGGCTCGTCCGAAAGTCTTGGAATCCCTCCTGGAGGGGCACGCGACACCCGAAGGCACGCGGTGCTTTCAACAGCGATTCGCCGGGACTCAGCCGGATCATTTCTATCGGCCCATTTCTGGAGGCACCCTCGTGTCGTCGCTCGGACTGGGTACCTATCTCGGCGATTGCGACGACTCCGAGGATGCACGGTACACATCAATCACCAGAGCCGCGCTGGAGAAGGGAGTGAACCTGCTCGACACCGCGATCAACTACAGGTGTCAGCGCTCCGAGCGCGCGATTGGGCAAGCCGTACGCACCAGTGTTGCGACCGGTGCCATCAGGCGGGAAGAACTTGTCGTTTGTACCAAAGGCGGATACATCCCGCTCGACAGAATTCCGCCCGCCACCAAGGAGGGTTATCGAGGCTTTCTCGACAGCGAATACTACGGGCCCGGCGTGATGCAACCCGCTGACGTCGTCTCCGGCGGCCACTGCCTCGCGCCAACGTATCTGAACGATCAGATCGAGCGCAGCAGAAAGAATCTCGGGCTCGCCGTTATTGACATCTACTATCTCCACAACCCTGAGCAGCAGCTGGATGCGCTGCCTCGTCCGACGTTTCTGACTGTCATGCGCGCCGCGTTTTCGACGTTGGAGAAACAGGTCGACCGAGGAGTGATTGGCAGCTACGGGTGCGCAACCTGGAATGGATTCAGGGTCCCGCCTGAATCGCGAGCCCATCTCAGTCTCGAAGAGCTGGTGGCGATTGCCCGTGAAATCGCCGGTGAAGATCATCACTTCAGAGTCGTTCAGCTTCCGATCAACCTGGCGATGACAGAAGCGGTGCGGGTTCCTACCCAATGCGTGGGAAACGAACGCGTTCCTCTGCTCGAGGCCGCCAGCCAGCTCGGCATTTCGGTGGTGGGCAGTGCGACGCTGATGCAATCCCAGCTCGCCCGAGCGCTCCCGGAACAGGTGCACTCCGCCTTCCCCGGATTCACAACCGACGCCAGGTGCGCGATAGCTTTTTCGCAGTCTCTCCCGGTTGTGGCGGCGCTGGTTGGAATGAAATCGCTCGCGCACCTCGAGGAAAACCTCGCACTGCCCAGTATCAGCTAGCGATTGCGACGTGATCGAAATGGCTCGACAGAAAATGGAAGCGCCCGTCCATCATCGGCCGGAAGGCGGGTTCAGGAATCCGTGGCCGTCCGCTCAATTGCACGGATTCATGGATTTCCTGAAGTGGTCATTGATCGAGCGGCGGCGAAACCCGCGTCGCCCCGATCCCGACCCCGAAACCTTCACGCGAGTCACTCCGGAGTTTGTGGTGCCACGCGCTGCGCCGGACCAGCTGACGATAACCTGGGTTGGACACACGACCTTCTTGATCCAGCTCGCTGGGCTGAACATCCTCATCGACCCCATCTGGAGCGAGCGTGCCTCGCCGATTCCATTCCTCGGGCCGCGGCGCTGGGTCCCCGCAGCCGTGGAGTTCGACCGTTTGCCCCCGATCGACGCCGTAGTGCTCTCGCACGACCATTACGATCACCTCGACGCCGGGACCATCTCACGCATCGCCCGTCGTTATCCCGCGGCCGTGTGGTACGCGCCGCTAGGCGTAGGCGAGTTTCTGCGGCAACGCGGAGCACGCGACGTTACGGAACGAGATTGGTGGCAGGAGAGCGCGATCGGAGCGCTGCACCTGACTTGCGTTCCAGCTCAACACTTCTCCGGCAGAACTCTCGGCAAGCGCAACAAAACTCTCTGGTGCGGGTGGACGTTCCGTTCCCCCTACCAGGCGCTGTTTTTCGCTGGCGACACGGGCTTTCATCCCGAATTCGGCGGCATCGCCAAGCGTTGTGGACCCTTCGATGCGGCAATTCTCCCGATCGGAGCCTACGAGCCTCGGTGGTTCATGGGCTCGGTCCATATGAATCCTGAAGATTGCATGAAGGCGGTCGCTCAACTTTCAGCAGCACAGAGCGGCAGGCGCCTAGTAATGGCCGCCGCTCATTGGGGAACGTTCAAGCTCACCGACGAGCCGATGGACGAGCCGCCGGCGAAGATGCGCGAGCAATGGCGGGCATCTGGTCTCGAAAGCAACGACCTTTGGATCATGCGACATGGTGAGACACGCACAATCGGATAATCACTGCGCGCGGTTGAGACTCGTGCTTGCACGTGATGGGGAATGTGGCAGCTTTGTTGTGCGCGAATCTTGCTATCGGTTCTACGAACCCTCCTACGCGGAGCATTCCCATGGCTGCAGCCAAGAAGTCCAGTCGTTCAAAGAGTAGTAGAAAGAGGTCGCGGTCCGGATCGTCCGGACGTAAGCGTGGAGGTGCCAAAAAGCGCGCTACCAAACGAAGCTCCGGAAGTGCGCGCAAGTCGCCGCGTCGCGGCGCTCGGAAATCGGCCAAGCGCAAAAGCGCCGGGCGCAAAGCCTCGAAGCGGAAGTCGAGCAGTCGCGCCAGCGGCCGCTCTCGTCGTCGTTCGCAGTCTCCCGTGGCTCGCGTGAAGCGCGTTGCCACCGGGGTCGTTCACCAGGCTGCAGACTTGGGCGAGCGCGCCGTCGACACCGTCACCGAGTTCGTCCAGGACCGCTTCTAGCTCCAGGGCCGTTCGGCAGCCGCTCCGCTACTCGGCGGCGGCTGTCGCACCCCGGCTGTCGTGTGCCCGCAACCACTTCTCAACCTCGCTGAACACGCGCTCGCGGCCGTAATCGACCGTGATGATATGTCCCGCGCCTTCGGTCCAGACGAGTTTTTTTTCTTTCGCCCCGAGTTCCTCGAGGGCAAGTTGCGCGACTCCGGGGGCTACACGCGGATCCTGCCTCGATTGCACTATCAACGTCGGAGCGGTCACGCGGGGAAGAGCCTTGCTCGCGCGAGTCATCACCTTGGCTAACTCGTGCAGCGCGCGCCCCGTAACGGCGCCGTAGGCGAGGCTTTTTTGGCGCTCGATTGGATCATGAATTGAGAGGGGATTCTTTCCGCTTATTTCTCCAGCCAGTCTTCCCCAAAGCCAGTGCGTTGCCGCCGCGAGGCGGAGCAGCCGCGGCATGCCCAGATAAGGCGCAATCAGAATCAGCGCTGAAATATCCCCGACCTCCGCGGCGAGCAGAACGGCAAGCGCTCCGCCCATCGAAAGCCCGATGACGCTGACCGCCTTGTAACGGCCGCGCATCTCGAGAAGCGAGCTGCTGGCCGCATCGATCCATTCGTCAGCTCTGGATCGAGAGAAGGCGTCCATGCTGCGTCCGTGCCCCGGCAGAAGCGGGACGAACACGCCGTACCCCACTTGATGTAACCTCCGTGCAAGCAGGGACAGCGTCTGCGGAGTATCTCCAAAACCATGCAGGAGGAGGACTCCGTGTGAGCCCTCCTCCTGCAGGTCAATCGCTTCAGCCCCTTTCCGTACGACGGTTGCGTCAGCGTCTCGCCGATCGACCATTCATCCTCATTACCGGGTTATCTCCCTCGTAACCGGAACCGTGGAATCTCCGTTTCTGTTCTCGCCGAGCGAGGACGTCAGTGAACCGGGCTCGATCAGAAAAGTCATGCCCTTTCGCTCCGCGATTCCAGCCGACACCAGGCGGCTCAGCGCCAGTGCTATCGACTCTCTCGTGGCACCGACCATTTCGCAGAGCAATCGATGATGGGTATTCTCCAATTTGAGGCGGCCGTCGGATGTCGTGAAGCTGCGGTCGGTGCTGAGATGCGTCAGCGTGGATATCAGACGCTGATCGACGTTCAGCGCCGCCAGTTCGTGAAGTTTCTCGAGCAGATAGGCTCGCTCCGACATTATCTGAGACAGCAGGGGAATCGTCTGGGCCGGGCGCTCCCTCACGATGGCGCGGAACTGCGCTCCGCTCAGAAACATGGTCTTCGTTTCTTCCGACGCGCTGGCGTCCGTGACGTAGTAACTGTTGGGAGAAAGTCCTTCACTCCCAAACGTCTGCCCCGCCGTGGCGATGACAGGGACGAATCCGCGCCCGACCTTTATCTTGTTCCGCAGAACGACGTGACCTTCTATGACGATGAAGACGCCATCTGCAGGAGCGCCCCGCTGATAGAGTTGAAATCCGGGAGGCCAGTTTGCCTTGGCGCCGTAAGCGCTGATGGGCGCTACTTCTTCCGGAGTGAGACGTAAGCGTCGCACTACCGCTTGCGCGTTTCTCATCTGGCTGTCTTTCATCTCGGTTCTCGTCGAGCGGTCATCCAACGCAATGTCCGGGCCCGGACACGACGAGGGATAACTTCGCATTTCAGGTTTTCCGTAGCAATTCCGTCGCCATCTGCAACGAGCGTGTCGCTGCATCAAAACGTTGGGAGAGATCCGTCAGTTCCTGCCCGACAGCAGCTTGGTCATCAAGCCTGATCGCTTCATTTACAGACGGCAAAACCATTGTGGAATAGCCGTTGTTCTCGTCGGCGGCATAAATGAGGTTTCTGAACCAGGGTCTGGTCACCAGGCCTCGTGGTCTTGTGAGCTGGCGTTCCACTTCGAGCAGACGGGCATTGACCTCCTTGCCGGTTCCAGTTGCAAGCTGAGCAGTAAGGGCTCGGTCCCGCGCGGCATTGAATGCCACCGCCGCATCCTCCATTCTCCCGATCGCGCTGGTCAGTCCTGCAGCGGAGACTTTCCAGTGCTTGTCGGCAATGGCCTGGTCAACCTGCAATCCGAACCGTCGCATCGTACGCGCGAATTCCACGTAGTCGTACGGCAGTATCTCGGCGTTGGCAATGCGCAGCAGCGTCGCAGCTCCTATACGCGCGGTGGTCGCATGAACCTCGAAGCTCGGGTCGCCGAACTTCGACATCCAGTGATACGAATCGTACGCCGAGTGATAGACGCCTGTCGGTCCGCCGAAGCCCCAATCGGCGATCGGAATGCCCAGATGATTATAGAACCCGGCGAAGTCGGAGCCACCACCCGGATCGCCCATTTGCGGCTCGAGTGAATCGGCCGCGAGGTTCGCGCGTTTCCTCCACACATCGTACACGCTACCTTGGCGGCTCGGATCGGGAACTTCTTTCGCAACATCCCGCAGTAGCGCGCGAAGTGATGGTGATCCCCCGCCGCTGAAATTCGGGCCCTGCGCCACGTCATCCTGGTTGAGATAGGCGACGGCACTCTTGCTCAATCGCAGAGAATCGTCTTCCACGTACTCCGTCGATCCGAGTAATCCCCACTCTTCCGCGTCCCACGTCGCGAACACTATTGTGCGCTTCGGTCGCTTCCCCGCCTTCATCTGCTCCGCGATCGCGCGCGCCGCTTCCAGCACGCTCACGGTCCCGCTCACATTGTCCGCTGCACCCGGGCCCCACGCATCGCGGTGCCCACCGATCATCACGATCTCCTCCGGGAATTCGCTTCCGCGGACGATCCCGAATGTGTCCCAGATTTCCTTATAAGGATTCGTCGTGGCATCTGTCGTCACCGTCATCCGTGCTTGCACGGGGCCGGGCCCGACGTGATATCGGAAAGCCAGGCCTCCCTGCCACGTTTGCGGGATCGATTTTCCCGTTAGTCCGCGCAGAAGCTCGCTGGCGTTTCCATAAGAGATGGGCAGTACCGGAATGTGAGGTACGTCCATCTGCGACAATGGGATTCTCTTCGCGTTGGTCGTACTCGGATATCCCGGCGTGGTCGGATCGCCATCCGGATTCATGACGCTTCCGCGCTGGATTCCCTGCGACGGCCTCATCGGACCGGCCGGATATACATCTCCGCGCACGTAGCCATCGTCGGCCGGATCGCTGTAGATCATCAGCCCGACCGCTCCGTGCTTCTCGGCCTCGCGAGCCTTGATGCCGCGATACGACCGGCCATAACGCGCGATCACAATCTTTCCCTTCACCGAAACGCCCATCGAGTCGAGCTGGGCGTAGTCTTCGATCAGCCCATAATTCACGTACACTACTTCACCACGCACATCTCCGGCTGCACCGTACCCGTTGAAGGGCATCACCTGCGGAAATGCAACCGACGTCGTGTCTTCGGGAACCGGGCCTTCCCGCAGATCGAGCTCGAGCGGATCGGGCGCGATGCGCCATACTCTCGTGCTCAGGGGATGCGGCATCCATACGCTGTAGGAGCGCACTTCCGTCTCCAGACCCCAGGATTTCATCTGGCTCACGACATAGTCGCGGGTTCGCGCCTGCGCCGGTGTTCCAGCCATATGGGGTTGGAGCGAAAGAAATTTCGAGTGCGCGGACGCGCTCGACGGCGATGGACGGGTGATGACATCCGCTTCCGCGGCACGTTCGACAGTCGCCGATTGAGGCGAATATCCTGGAGTTGCCTGCCCGTGGAGCGGGGATGCGAACACGAGCGTTATCGAGAGCGCGAGGTGTCTGTTCATTCCCTGCAGATTCCTGTGTTTTGGGCTCAGTGCCGTTGAAGAGTGGTGCTATTCGTCCAGCTGTTCGATCGCGGCAGAGATGGCTTCACGAAGTCTTGCTTCGCCCTCCACCCCCGGAGCGACGCCGCCTGCGAGCGAATTGAACTTGGACAACATCTCTGCTTCCACGAATTTCTCGGGGTGCTGCACTCCGAGCGACTCAAGAGAACGAACCGCCAGGCGGCGAAGAAGTGACAGAGTCGAGCCATCCAGCTCCGCCAACGATCGCGGATCGGCCGGTGTTGCCACCAATGCACGGTCCCGTTTGCGCCTCGGAGCGTCGAGAAGCGACGAGATCGATCCCAGCTTTACGACGAAGGACCCCGGTGTGTGCTCCCGCCATTCAGTTACGACACCACGTCTACGCAATGCCGGCAAGAGCGCGACGATTGCCGCGCGTACGGGTGAAACTCCGCCAGGACTCTGGTTGCCGCGTCCGGTTATCAGCAGGACCTCGCTCGCCCGGCTGACCTGTCGCTCGCGCAACCATGCTTCGGCCCGATGGCGCGCGTCCGCGGCAGTCGGCAGCGACTCCCGAAGATTCAGAATGTTCTTCGCCCCAAACTCGGCCTCGTCGAAAGCCTTCCAGACAGAATGGAGGGAAACCCTACCGGATCGCATTCTGAAGTATATGACCGTCCAGTTTTTCCTGCGGCGTGACCCGCACGATCGCGGCAATGGTCGGGGCCATGTCTACCACCCTCGCGAATTCTGGGTAGCGTCCAGGCTTGATGGCATTCCCGTAGAAAATGACCGGCACTTGCGCGTCCGAGTCGTTGGGACTTCCGTGCTGCGCCTGATAGGTGGACAACCAATAGTTGTAGGGCGCCAGCGTCACGACCAGAGCTGCCTTCCCCTCGTCGGCAAACATGTGCAGCCATCTGCGGGCGATTCTGTCATTCACGGTGTCGGCCCGGGCAAGCTGGGAAATCCTGTCCGCACGCGCTACCCCTGGTACACGAAGAAACTCGGCGCGCAGCGCCAGCACGAGCGTATCCGGATTGATCCTGGCCTTGATAAGTGCAGGTCGGTCGAGATCCAGCACTCCACCGTCGAACGAAAAACCATTTCCGCTATAAGAGCCAAAAAAGGAGTTCAGGCCGTAGCCGGGTACCCCGGCTTCAGAAAGCGAATTGCTCAGCCGCTGCAAGACCGGCCGCACGTTGACGCGGATCGCCCCTGTGTTTGGATCAACGGCATGAACTTCCGGAAACGGGGTAAGACCATGATCAGCAGTCAAAGCGATGACGACTTCGTTCTGATTGCGAATACGGAAGAGTGAATCCAGGAACGCACCCAGCGATCGATCAAGACGAAGTATCTGATCGTGCACCTCCCTGGAATCGGGCCCGAAGCGGTGTCCTATGGCGTCGGTCGTCGATAAGGAGATCGCCAGCACGTCGGTCTGAGGGCCTGTGCCTAGCTTGAGCGCATTGACGCCGGCGAGCGCGAAATCGAGCGTCAGCTCGTCCATCCATGGAAACTCTGTAAGGAATCGCGCTGCCGAATCGGGCGAACCGGGTTCGATATGCGGAAACAGAAATCCGGTCCCGCCAGACTCCGTCGGAACACTGTCCGGTTCGGAATACGCGCTCCCCGGCAGCAGCAGCTGCCACGCACGCCCGGCATAGCTCGCAGGGAGCATGCGCGCATTGAATGCCTTCACCCAGTCGGGCAGTGCGGCACCGTAGTAAGTGCTCGTCGTGAAGTTCCCGTTCGCGGCGTACCAGAAGACTGGCTGTTTCGATCTTCCGATTGGCAGAATCGCCGCGCGGTCCTTCCTCGATACCGAGAGCACACGAGTGCGCGGATCTTTCGCGACCAGCCAGTCCGTGAGAGTGGTTCCGCGGAAGCGATATGGCGATGCTCCCAAACCTGGTGCATCGATGAGCGTCACCGTGGTGTCGCTCACGCCGGCGGAATTCGCGGAGATGCCAGTGTGAACCGGAAAACGACCTGACATCGTCGCGGAGTGGCCGGGTGCCGTTTCTGTTATCGCATGATCCTGAAATGCGTTCGTGAAGACGGCGCCATCTCTATACAGTTTGCCCAGGCCGCCCGTGAGCTGCGACTGGAAGCGGGAAAGATAATCCGGCCGCATCGCGTCAATCGTGATGAACAGCACGAGCTTGGGCCTGGAGGTGTCCGGGGCCTGAGATCGCGCGGGTGTCGCGATCTGGATAGCCAGTACGATTGGCAGCAGAACGCTTTTTAGGCGCCGAATCATTTGTGCCCTCTTGTGAGTCTCTGTTTTCTTACTTGCACTGCGCGGGCGCGCCCGCGGGGAGTCCGAACGCCGTTGTGACGACTATTCTCCATCCTTCCGGCGTCTTCAAGAAGATCCGCTCGGAGACGCCGCTCGAGGTCGTGTCCTTCTGCGTCACGGTGTAGCAGTAGGTACCATACACGACTCCTGGAGCAACTGGCAGCACGCGCAGATTCCCGGCGACGAGAGTGTCGGGCCAGGTCGAATCGCGGCGCGCACTCCAGCCCTCGTACCCGAGCTCCAAACCTGCTGGCCCGTTGCGTCCGAGCGCGCTGGTGTGAAGATAGGTAGCGAGATACCGCGCGCGGTCACGTTTGTGTATCGCGTCTATGTTCTCTTCGAACAAGCGCCTTGCCTCGACCGTGTCGAAGGCGCTCGACAGTGATGGTGAGGAACCGTTGTTGGTCGGCATAGGCGCGCACCCTAGTGCTACTAACAGGGCGACGAGCCGGCCGGACGAGAGTCTCGCCGATGCCATCCCATCTCTGCGGAAAATGTCCCCGCAATCTTAACCGGAGACGCCGCGATTGGCGACTCCGACTTCCACTATCAGCCGATGATTCTCTCGAGAATCTGCAGGCCGCGCGTGAGCTCGCCCCGATCCATCACGAGTGGCGGAAGGAGGCGGAGTGTGTGCTCTCCGGCTGTAAGCACGAGCAGACCTTCGTCCCACCCGCGCTTCACAATCTCGTTCGCTGATTCGACCACATCGAGACCCCAGATGTAACCGGTTCCACGGATCGCCCGCACCTTTCCGGAGCGCCGAGCGACCGCGTCGAGCTGCTCCCCGAGCCATGCACCATTTTCACGAACGGCTTTCAGTAACGAGGGATCCGAGAGCCTGTCGACGACATACCCGGCAACCGCGGCCACAAGAGGTCCGCCACCGAAGGTGGTTCCGTGATCTCCCGGCTGGATTGTCGCTCCGATTTCCTCCGACACGAGAACCGCGCCCATCGGCAACCCGCCCGCCAAAGGCTTGGCAAGCGTCAGCATGTCCGGAACGACTCCAACATTCTCGTAGGCGAAAAAGTGTCCAGTACGCCCGAGCCCGCATTGAATCTCGTCGAATATGAGAGCTATCTCGCGCTCGGCGGTCATTGCCCGAAGGCGGCGAAGAAAATCGAAATCGAGGACGCGCACCCCGCCCTCACCTTGGATCGGCTCGACGATTACCGCGGCGACGGTTTCTCCATCGAGGGCGGTATCGAGATCACGGAGGTCGCGCTCGCAGATGGATACTCCACCGGCCAGCGGGCGGAATGGCGCCCGATACGACGGACGATCGGTCGCGGCAAGTGACGCGAAGAGCCTGCCGTGAAAGCTCCCGCGAAGAGCGATGATCTCGACCTTCGCATCGGTGCCGATTGTCCGGGCCCATCGCCTCGCAAACTTGAACGCGCCCTCGTTCGCCTCCGCCCCGGAGTTGCAGAAGAACACCTGCGAGGCGAATGAGCGCTCGACCAGCTTGGCTGCCAGCTGCCGACCTGCCGCGGTCTGATAGAGGTTAGATGTGTGGATCAGGCCTGTGCTCAGCGCCTCGCTGATCACCTGCGCGACACCAGCATCTCCGTAACCAAGCGCATTCACTGCTATTCCGCTGGCAAAATCGAGATATCGCTTGCCGTCGGAGTCTATGAGCTCTACGCCTTCTCCCCTCACAAGCTGCATCGGTGCGCGTTTGTAGGTCGGAAGGAGGGCAGATGCCTCCGATGAAGGAATGGTCACGACTTCCTCTTCGACTGGGAGACTGACGGCGGTCATAGGGCAACGCTCTGAGATTGAGTGATGAAAGTGCCGCGCTCGCCATTGTTGAGACCGGCCAAATCGCAGATTCTCACATGGGCGACTCCGGCAGTGAGTGCGGCCTCAGCCGACTCGAGCTTGGCGGCCATCCCGCCGACTGCAATGCCGTTCGCAGCCAGCTCGCGGGCGGCTTCGGTGGTCAGATTCGAAACGACTTCGCCCTCACCATCGCGAACGCCTTCGACATCGGCGATGAGAATTAGTTCGTCCGCCTCGATCGTAGCGGCAATGGCGGCGGCGGCATCGTCGCCATTTACGTTGAGCGGACCGCCATTCGGACCGGTCGCGTTGTATCCAACTGGAGAGATCACGGGCAAGTAACCCGCCTTCAGCAGTATGCGCAGCAAATCCGCGTTTACGGTGACGGGTTGACCGGCGAATCCGAGAGAAGCCGCGTCAATCGGCGCCGCGCTGATGAGAGCACCATCTTCTCCCGATATGCCCACCGCGGGCAGGCCGGCAGCAATCATGGCGTTCACCAGTCGCTTATTCACGACGCCTGACAGCACCATGCGCAGCAGCTCGAGATCTCCCTCTGATGTCACACGCCGCCCGCCGACGAATGCCGGTTCCCTTCCCAAAGCGCGCTGCATTGCGGACATATCGTCACCGCCGCCGTGCACGACGCAAAGCTCTCCGGGACCTGCATTCCACGTCTCGCGAAGGATGGTTGCGAGCCGCGGATCGCCCTGCGCTCGTCCTCCGATTTTCACCACCCGCATCATGCCGGCAACCCCGCTTGCTCACTCAAGCCGAGCAGAATGTTCGCGTTTTGCAGCGCCTGTCCTGCGGCTCCCTTCACCAGATTGTCGATCGCCGAAATAATGATGAGCGTGGGTTGGCGCACGTTTGCCACTTTTGCGATGCTCATGCGTACGACATTCCGGCGCACGACGTCGCGGAGCGACGGCGCCTGGTCCGCGATCTCGATGAAGGGTTCCCCGCGATAACAATCCCGCCAGAGTGCGGATGGATCTTCCGCGAACTCGTTCACCGGCACGGTGATCGTCGCCAGAATTCCGCGAGCGACCGGAAGCAGGTGGGGCGTGAACAGTATGTCGTTGTCCCTGCCTCCCAGCTCTTTGGCAACCGCCTGCATCTCGGCGATATGCCTGTGCTGAGTCCCCACCGCGGAGGCGCGGAAGTCCTCAGCGACCTCGGCGAACAACACATCGGGACGAGCGGAATATCCGGCGCCGGTGACACCACTGGCAGCCGATA
>JBGPHO010000021.1:0-16486 GCA_041484425.1 Gemmatimonadaceae bacterium | reverse complement strand
GACCTTGTCCGCATCGCGTCCGGCACTGGTCCCGCGGCGGAGAACTTCCCACGTCGCGTGAGGAATCGCCTCGATGTCGGACGCGGCCGGAACAGTGTCCGGTGTGGCGTCGCGCGGATACCTGAGGCAGAAAGGTCCCTTGTCGTAATCGAGCGCGCTCCGCAGCAGCGCAATCATCTCCCTGCCGTTCTTTGGCGCGGTGACGATCATTCCGGGCACGGCGAGCATGTAGGCGATGTCGTACAGGCCCATGTGAGTAGGACCGTCTTCGCCCACGACGCCGGCGCGATCCATTGCGAACACGACCGGTAGGTGCTGGATGGCGACGTCGTGAATGACGTTGTCATACGCGCGCTGGAGAAACGTCGAGTAGATGGCGCACACCGGCCGGATTCCCCCGGTGGCAAGGCCGGCAGCGAACGTCACCGCATGCCCTTCCGCGATTCCGACATCGAAGAATCGATCGGGGTACGCCTTCGCGAACGCGGCGGTTCCCGTTCCACTCGGCATTGCGCCAGTGATGGCGACAAGCCGCGGGTTCTCATTCGCCAGCTCGATCAGCCCCTGTCCGAACGCGGCAGTGTAGGCCGAATTCGCCGAAGAGACTTTGCGCTGCTTCCCGGTTGCCGGATCGTGTCCCGGCGGAAGCGCGTGCCACTTTTCGATGTGCTCTCCCGCGGGGAAGCCTTTCCCTTTCTGGGTGATGCAGTGGATGAGACGGGGGCCGGTCATGTCCCTCACGGCAGCGAACGTATCCATCAGCGCGTCGATGTCGTGACCGTCGATTGGGCCGAAGTAGCGGAAGCCGAGCTCCTCGAAGAGAACGCCCGGAGTGAAGAAGGTCTTGACGCTCTCCTCCCACTTTCTGACCAGCGTCCCTACCCCGGAAAGAGGTCCGGGCGCGGCGTCGATCACACTGCCGATCGCGGAGCGGACGCGATTATAAAGCGGGTTCCGTTGAATTGAAGTCAGGTACTTCGACATCGCGCCCACGTTTGGCGCGATCGACATCTCGTTGTCGTTGAGAATGACGATGAAATCGCGCTCAGATGCGCCAGCGTTGTTGAGACCCTCGTAGGCCAGCCCGCAGGTGAGCGCCCCATCCCCGAGAATGGAAACGACCTTGAAGTCTTCGCCGGTCAGATCGCGCGCGACGGCCATTCCGTATCCCGCTGATATCGCCGTGCCCGCGTGTCCGGCACCGAAGGTGTCGTACTCGCTCTCGGTTCGCCTGAGGAATCCGGACAGCCCATTTTCCTGGCGAAGGGTCTCGAACTTGTCGGCGCGCCCGGTGAGGAATTTGTGCGGGTAGCCCTGATGTCCCACATCCCACACGATCCGGTCCCTCGGCGCATTGAATACGGCGTGCAATGCCACAGTCAGCTCGACGACACCGAGTCCGGCGCCAATGTGGCCGCCAGTCCGCGAGCATGTCTCGATGAGCCGGATGCGCATCTCGTCGGAGACGGCGCGCAGCTCGTCGCGCGTCATCGGCTTGAGATCCGCGGGGGAGTGGATACGGTCGAGGATGGACATGTGTTGCGTGTTTTTCACGACGTACGGGTAACCATGAAATTAGCCACTTGTGAAAGCTCCTGCGTAAGCATTTTCTGCTTCCCGAGGCTCTCCAGACCGTCGCCGATGAGGGCCTCAGCTCTCCGACGGGCGCCGTCGACGCCGAGCAGCGCGGGATAGGTGCTTTTCCCGAGCGCGGCGTCCCTGCCGGCGGTCTTGCCGAGGGCGCTCGTAGTCGACGTCACATCGAGGACATCATCCATGATCTGGAAGGCGAGTCCGACGGCGCGGCCATAGCGCTCGAGCGCTTCGATTTGCGCCTCGTCGGCGCCCGCCGCGAGGCCACCCATCCTGACCGAGGCCACGATCAACGCCCCCGTCTTGGCGGAATGAATTCCTTCCCGCTCCTCGAGCGACAGCGACGATCCTTCACCGGCAAGATCCAGCAGCTGTCCTCCGATCATTCCACGCGCGCCGCCGGCGTCGAGCAGCGTTTCGAGAAGCTTCGTCCTTGCCTGCTGGGACAGGCGCATCGCCTGCGCCGAGTCGCGCACCACTCTGACCGCGAGCGGAATCATCGCGACACCACCCAGAATCGCGGTGCTCGAGCCGAAGACTTTGTGCACTGTCGGCCGGCCGCGCCGCATGTCGTCGTCGTCCATGCACGGCAAATCGTCGTGCATCAGCGAGTAGGAGTGAATCACTTCGGGCGCGCACGCTAGCAGGCTCGCGTCCTCCCTCCCCCCCGCGGCGCGATATGCATAAAGAAGAAGGAGAGGACGCAATCTCTTCCCTGGACTCTTGAGTCCATACCGGATCGCGTCAGCGATTCCCGCCGGCAGGTCGGAGAGATAGATGTCGCAGATCTCATCCAGCCGCCGCTCGATTCCCTCCCGATCCACATCGAAGCGAAGCGGCACTTCTTTAGAGATCCATCTCCCGCAGCTCGAAGCCCCCGTCTGACTTCTCCAGGAGCATCTGGACTTTCGTCTCCGCCTTGTCGAGCTCGGTCGAGGCGGCGCGGAGCAGCTCAATGCCCTCTTCGAAGAGCTTGAGCGACGCGTCGAGGCCAACCTGCTCTCCTTCGAGGGCGGCCATGATCTCATCGAGGCGGCGAAGACTCTTTTCAAATGTCATTGAAGGGCCGGCTGCTGGTTCGGTGCATCGAATCGTATTGGAAGATATCAGCGCGCGGGCCGCGGAAGGGCAAACGCGATCACCTGATCGCTCCAGCCCCACGCCTTGCCGTCGCCGCCGGCGGCAATGACCACGTACTGCCTGCCATCCGATCCGAGGTAGGTCATCGGTGTAGCCTTGCCACCGGCGGGCAGAGCCGCTTTCCAAAGCTCGCGCCCGTTTTTCAAATCGTATGCGCGCAAGTAACGATCGGTCGCCCCACCGATGAATACCAATCCGCCGGCGGAAGTGATCGGGCCTCCGAGATTGATCGTCCCCCGTATATCTGGCGGGATGTGAATTCCGATCTTGTCGAGTCCTTCTGACGTTCCAAGCGGAACGCTCCACACTATCTGGCGCGTGCGCAGGCTCACGGCGACGAGAGATCCAAAGGGCGGCGGTGTGCACGGAGCTCCCGACGGCGCGAAAAACAGCTCGCGCTTCAGTACGAACGGAGTACCATGCATCATCGCGTATTCGGTGCCGATCCGCTCACCATTTGTCGCGCGCCCACGCGTTGCCTCAAACTCAGCTCGCGGAATCAGCGTGATGACCGCCGCGATGCGGTTCGTCGGGACAACGACGACGTCGTTAGCGGGATCGAACGCGACTCCGCCCCAATGCGCGCCACCGACGTTCGACGGAATGATGAGCGAGCCGCGCGTGCTCGGCGGCGTGAAGGCGCCGTCGTAGCGAAGCTCGTCGAAGCGCTTGCGGCACGCATCGCGATCTTCCGCGGTAGCACCCCATACCTGATCGCGGGTAATTGTCTGTGGACTCAGGGCCGGCAGGCCGGAGTTGAGGATCTGCGTCGGCCACGCCTCTTCGCCCGGTACATCACTCGAAGGAGCTGCGCCCTCGGTCACAGGGAAAACCGGCGCGCCAGTATCGCGATCGAGCACGAACAGCTGGCCGGTCTTGGTGCCTTGAACAACTACGGGAACGGACCGGCCACCGATATTCAGATTCACCAACGCTGGCGGGGAGGCGTTGTCGTAGTCCCAGAGATCGTGTCGGACCGTCTGGAAATGCCATAACACTCGGCCCGTCGCCGCCTGAATTGCGACGACGGAATTGCCGTACTCGTTGCGCCCTTTCCGCTCGCCGCCAAAATAGTCAACGCTTGGCGAGCTCGTAGCGATGTAGACGGTTTTGCGAACAGGATCCGCGGCGAAGATCGTCCACGAGTTGGCAGCACCCGTGCGGTGAGCATCGGGACCAATCCACGTGGCCGAGGCCGGATCTGCGCGGTTCTGTGGAACGGGATCGAATGTCCAGCGCAGAGCGCCGGTTCGTGCATCGTATCCGCGAACCTCGCCGCTCGCGGCGTCTATCCGGTTGTTGTCAGCGACGGCCGACCCGACAACTACGACGCCATCGACCACGGTTGGCGGAGAAGTCTCCTCGTACTCCGAGGCGAAGCCTGGTGGATTTCTCAATCCATCTCGGAGCCTCACTGTGCCTCCAGCTCCGAAATCCGTGCACGGCAAGCCACTGGCCGCGTCGAGCGCGATCAACCGCGTGTCTATGGTTGCGACGAAGATCCGAAGCGAGCAGCGCGAGCCAGCGGCCGCCGCGTCTTCGAGCCAGAGTGCAACGCCGCGATTGGCGAAATCGCCGAACTGGATAGCACGATCGATCTGTGGATCATAGACCCAGCGCTGCGCCCCGGTGACCGGATCGAGTGCGAACACTCGGCCGAGCGGAGTACTCAAGTACATGGTCCCGCGAAACACGAGCGGCGTCACCTCGAGCGCGGTCGGCGCGCGGGTCGAAAACGCTGGTGCGCCTTCGCCAGTGTGAAAGCGCCAGGCTACTTCGAGCCTCGAGACATTGCTCGTATCGATCTGCCGGAGCGGGGAGTGTCGGTCGCCGTACGGAGTGCGGCCGTAACTGGGCCAGTCCGACTCCGAGGCAACGACCGTCGATTCGGTAGCAGCTCCGAACTGAACATCCGTGCAATACCCGGCACTGTTGCAATCCTGAAAAACTCGGACCGTTCCCTGGTGATGCGCGCACGCAGTGCCCAGAAACACCAAGCCGATCCGCAAAGGCCTCGAAATCATTCGGGGGAAGATACGGGCTCGGGGCTGGTGAAACAGAACTTGACTTCCCGGCAGAAGTGGTATAACCTTTAATCCGGATGAACGGATTGACCATTTGACCGCCCCCGCCCTCTTCGGGCAGATGACCGCCCTCGCCGACCCGACGAGGAGCAGGCTCTTGCTCGCCCTCGAGCGGAACGAGCTCAGCGTGAACGAGCTGCGATCGATCCTTCAGCTCCCCCAATCCACCATCAGCAGGCACCTCAAAATGCTGAGCGCTGAGGGGTGGGTGGAGGCCCGCGCCGAGGGAACGAGCCGCCATTATCGGCTCGCAACCGACACTCTGGACGCGCCAAGCCGCCGCCTCTGGCATATCGTGCGCGACGAAGTCATGCACACGAGCGCCGCCGAACACGACGCGCGCCGCACCCAGGCCGTGCTGGCCGAGCGGAGCACGCGGTCGCAGCAATTCTTCTCGACCTCCGCGGGTCAGTGGGACAGGATGAGGCTCGAGCTGTTCGGGCGCCGGGCGGACGTCGCTCTCCTCGGCCTTCTCGATGAATCGTGGGCGGTCGCGGACCTTGGCTGCGGTACCGGAGCGATCACTCAATCTCTGGCGCCGTTCGTCGAGCGCGTGATCGCGGTGGACGAGTCGGGCCCGATGCTGGCTGCGGCCAGAAAGCGGCTCCATGGAGTTGAGAACGTCGACATCCGGAACGGGCGCCTGGAAGCATTGCCGCTCGCGGACGGCGAGGTCGACGTCGCACTTCTTTTTCTGGTGCTCCATTACGTCACCGATCCGGCGCGCGTGATCTCAGAAGCCGTTCGTGTGCTCAAGCCTGGGGGACGCCTGCTGGTGCTCGACATGATGCCGCACGACCGGCAGGACCTGCGGCAGGCAATGGGTCACCTCTGGCAGGGCTTCGACGCCGCCACGCTCGACGGGTGGATGCAGGCGGCGGGACTGGAGGCATTTCGTTACAACGGACTGCCGGCCGATCCCGATGCCAAGGGCCCAATGCTTTTCGCCGCGTCGGGGAAACGAAGTTCAGTTGCAAAAAAGAGCAGCTCGCGCAAGAAAGCGGATGCGGTTCCGCTCATGAAAACCGCGTAATCACGCACCAACTCTGACATCCCAATGGAGCGCACTGTGGGCACGATCGCAGCACCGATGAACGCCTTCACGGCGGCAGTCGAAGCAGGACGGGAGCCGTACAAGGTCAAGGATCTCGAGCTCGCCGAGTACGGACGCAACGAGATTCGTCTTGCCGAGCACGAGATGCCGGGCCTGATGGCGCTGCGCGCCGAGTACAAGGCCAAGCAGCCACTCGCGGGCGCGAAGGTCATGGGCTCGCTGCACATGACGGTGCAGACCGCCGTCCTCATCGAGACGCTCACGCACCTCGGTGCCGACGTGCGCTGGGTGTCGTGCAACATTTTCTCGACGCAGGATCACGCCGCCGCCGCTGTCGTCGTCGGCAAGAACGGTACGGTCAGCGATCCTCAGGGCACTCCGGTGTTCGCCTGGAAGGGCGAGACGCTCGAGGAGTACTGGTGGTGCACGGACCAGGCGCTCGTCTGGCCCGATGGATCGGGCCCGAATCTGCTTCTGGACGACGGCGGTGATGCAACGCTGCTCGTTCACAAGGGAGTCGAGTTCGAGAAAGCCGGTCGCGTGCCGGAGTTCGATCCCGCCAAAGACCCGGAGGAGTACGGCGTCATCCTCGGTCTGTTGCGCCGGGAGCTCGAGAAGAATCCGCAGCGCTGGACGCGCATGTCGAAGGACCTGCGGGGAGTATCAGAGGAGACGACGACCGGTGTGCACCGCCTCTACCAGATGATGGAAGCGGGAACGCTCCTCTTCCCCGCGATCAACGTCAACGACTCTGTAACCAAGAGCAAGTTCGACAACCTGTACGGCTGCCGTCACTCGCTCACGGACGGAATTCTACGCGCGTCGGACGTAATGTTGGCCGGCAAGGTCGCCGTGATCTGCGGGTATGGCGATGTCGGCAAGGGATGCGCTCAGGCGCTGAAGGGCCAGGGCGCCCGCGTCGTGATCACCGAGATCGATCCGATCTGTGCGCTGCAGGCGGCGATGGAAGGCTATCAGGTGACGACACTCGACGAGGTCGTCAAGACCGCCGACATTTTCGTCACCGCGACCGGCAACATGAACATCATCACCGCCGAGCACATGGCGCAGATGAAGGACAAGGCGATCGTCGGCAACATCGGGCATTTCGACAACGAGATCGACATGGCCGGCCTCAAGAAGACCAAGGGCATCAAGCGCGTGCAGATCAAGCCGCAGTACGACGAGTACGTGTTCCCGGATGGCCACAGCGTCATGATTCTCGCTGAGGGGCGGCTGTTGAACCTTGGCTGCGCCACCGGGCATCCGAGCTTTGTGATGTCGGCAAGCTTCACCAACCAGGTGATGGCTCAGATCGAGCTTCACACGAACTTCGACGCTTACGAATGCAGGGTGTACACGCTGCCGAAGAAGCTCGACGAGAAAGTCGCGCGGCTGCATCTCGACAAGCTCGGAGTGAAGCTGACGAAGCTGTCGAAGGACCAGGCGGATTATCTCGGCGTGCCGCTCGAAGGTCCGTATAAATCAGATCACTACAGGTACTAAGAAGAACAAAAACAAAACAAAGAAGACTACCTGCTGGGGGCGGTGGGCGTGCCGGCTAGAGGCCGCGGGCGTTTTCCGAGGCAACGGCTCCGTCGCAGACCCCTCAAGGAGCGCCAACGCGAAAGCCCCGTCCATAAATGGCGGGGCTCTTTCGTATACTCAACCAAGGGCGCCATCGCTGTGTCCAAGAGGCTACCCACTACCTCAGGCTTCGTGATGAACTTCAATCCGCGACTGGCCGCCTTCTTCATTCTCGCCTCAGCTGCCAGCATTCCCGCGGCACACGGACAAACCGCCGGCCGGGGCGTCACCGCAGGGCTTTGGGAGGCGAAGCGCCGATTCGGGCCGGACGTGCGCGGCCTTCTCTCGATTACTCAGGCCGCCGATGGCTGGCGCGCTGATGTGGCAGGAGTGCGAGCGCCGGTGCGGATCAGCGGAGACTCCGTTTCGTTCACGCTTCCCAACCGGGGTGGATCGCTGATCGCGTATCTCTCCAGAGATCGCTCGACGATATCAGGGC
Source organism: Gemmatimonadaceae bacterium (assembly GCA_041484425.1). Taxonomy (GTDB): domain Bacteria; phylum Gemmatimonadota; class Gemmatimonadetes; order Gemmatimonadales; family Gemmatimonadaceae; genus UBA4720. The sequence goes on along the minus strand of JBGPHO010000021.1, from coordinate 8,589 downwards.
ACTGGATTCAACCAGCCACGGTCTCGAGTGGGAATGAATACGCATCGCCGATCACCCTGAAACGCGATGGATCGGGGCGCTGGACAGGAAACGTCGTTCCCCTCGACGACACGATGACGATGTACCTGTTGATCCGGAAGCGGGCGGACGGAACGCTCGGCGCGTTCCTTCGAAACCCCGAACGCAATCTGGGCCGGCAGCTTCGGGTCGATCGCGTCGAGAGCGCCGGTTCCGAAGTACGGATGGTCGGCAAGTGGAATGGGAACGGAGCCGAGCGAGTTCTCGGCTCAGGCGTGCTCAACGAAGATGGATTTTCGCTGTTTCTCGCGGGACGCGGAGGCACTTTCGATTTCAGAAAGTTGGCCGACGGCGAGTACACCGATTTCTATCCCCGCGGCAGACCTACCGGGTCCTATTCGTACAATCCACCTCCGGCAATGGCCGATGGATGGGAAACCGGCACCCTCAGCGGGGTCGGCCTTTCGCAGGACACCATCAGCAGCTTCATACGAGCGATGGTCAATCTGCCAATGGATTCGCTCAGCTCGCAGCAGATCCACGCGGTGTTGATCGCCAGACACGGAAAGTTGGTGCTGGAGGAATACTTCCACGGGGAGAATGCCGAGCACGCGCACGACACGCGGTCAGGCGCAAAGAGCATCACCTCGACGCTGGCGGGAGCGGCGATTCACGCGAAGAGGGGCGTAACGCTGGCGTCGCCGGTGTACGCGATCATGAACGGCGGCAAGTTTCCCGACACCGTCCAGCCGCGGAAAAGGAAAATCACTCTCGAGCACTTGTTGTCCATGTCCTCCGGCATCGATTGCGACGACGGCGACGACAAATCGCCCGGCAATGAAAGCGCGATCATAGATCAGGCGGACGAGCCCGACTACTATCGGCTCATTCTGCGGCTCGGAACGATTCGCGAGCCGGGAGAGAAGGCCGTGTACTGCAGCATCAACCCACATCTCGCCGGCGCTGTGCTGAAGAATGCTTCGGGACGGAGCTTGCCCGACTTGTTCTCCGAGCTGGTCGCGCGTCCCCTCGGAATCGACAGTTACTACCTGCCGTTGACACCGACTCGCGACGCCTACATGGGCGGTGGGGTCCGTTTGACCGCGCGGTCCTTTGCGAAGATCGGGCAGCTTTATCTCGACAGCGGGGTGTGGAAGGGCAAGCGCATTCTGGATGCGTCGTACGTAAAGAAGGCCGGCACGCCGCGGTACGCGATGTCCGGGATTCACTATGGGCTCCTGTGGTGGGTGACCGATTATCCGTTTCGGGGCGAAACCATACAAGGATATTTTGCGGGCGGGAATGGAGGCCAGGTTGTAATGGTGCTCCCGCAGCTCGACATGGTTGTGACGATCTACGGCGCAAATTACCAGGATGCGGCGTCGTTGATCCCTCAGCGGGAGTACGTCCCTCGATACATACTGCCGGCGGTGTCGCGTCCGAGTAAGCTGAAATGACAAATGCAAACGAGATAGTTGCGGCGAAACGCTCGCCTCGAGCGGTGAAGGTCTGAAGAAGCACAGGCCTGTCATTTCTGTGGCCTTTGCCTTGCTCCAATCTTGACGCGACCTCCATCTCGCGGATATTGCGACCTATGAAGCTGCTGCGAACGATCGTCTCCTCCCTGCCTCCAGCAGGGCTCCTCGTGCTGCAGCTCTCTTGCGGTGGCGGGGACGCCTCCGGTCCCGGCCACGTTGCGACGAGTATCACTGCGAACTCCTCGACGACCCTCACTGCAGCCCCGGGTACTCAAGTGATTGAGCTGCCGTCGGTCATCGTCCGCGATGAGAGCGGCGCGCCAATGGTTGGCGCTTCGGTGACGTTCACGGTCACGAGCGGCGGCGGGTCGGTCACCGGTGGCAGCGCAACGACGAACCCCTCTGGCATCGCAACGGTTGGCAGCTGGACCCTCGGCGCCACTGCCGGGCAGAACACGCTCTCGGCCGAGAGCGGAAGCCTTCCCGCCGTGACATTTACCGCCAATGGGTTCGATCCCTGCTCGGCGGCGACAACACACACGCTGGGCTCGACCAGTAACGGCCAGCTGGCGGTTACGGACTGCCGGCTTGCCGACGGCAGCTTTGTCGACTTCTACGCGGTAACCCTTCCGACCGCCGGCACGTACGTGTTCGATCAGAAATCAACGATCTTTGACACTTACATCGCGCTGCTCACAGCCACCGGCTCGGTGATCGGCGTCAATGACGACGCTGACCCGTTGAGCGGCGCCACCGACTCCAGGCTCAAGGTCATCGTGCCGGCGGGATCATACATTATTGGCGCGAACTCATTCCTTACCAACAAGACCGGCAACTATTCCCTGGCGTCGGCGGCATCGACGGCGCCAGTGTCCAACTGCGAGAATGTGTTCGTCCTGCCTGGAATCACCACCCCTCAGAGTCTGCAGACCACGGACTGCTCCACCAGCGGATTCTTCTCCGACGAATATGTCGTTTTCCTGAACGCGGGACAGCAGATCACCGTGCAGATGACATCGAGCGTTGTGGATTCATATCTCGAGATTCGCGCCGATGGCAGCCCGGGGGTCCTGGTGTCCAACAACGATCCCGCTACAATGAACGCTCAGGTCTCATACACCGCGACGACCAGGGGCTTTTACATCATCGCGGCCGCGACGACGACAGCCGGTGCGACGGGCGACTACACACTCACCATACAGTGAGACCGACGGCCGTCGCCGACCAGGCGCGGTGGACGTTATCGGCTGTTCCAGCCCGCTCGCGTCATTTCTTCGCCGCCTTTGAATCGCGCGAGAAGAACGGCGATCGAATAACAGGACGATTCTGATCGTAGGATCGCCTGGAGAGGAACGCGACGGTGCTGTCGGTCCCCGACCAACTCTCGACAGTCGCCGAATCCAGCAGCTTGTACCGCCGTGCGAGCTCCGCCCGGTACCACACGGCGGCGAGCAGCGGCACCGTGACCACGGTGACATCCTTGCGCGTTCCTTCAACCTGCTGGAGATACCACAGGGGGTAGGTGTCGTTATCTCCCAATGCGAGCAGGATGCCCGAAGGCGGGACCCTCGCCAGCATGTCCGCTTCATCGAGGCGAGCGCGCGCCTCGACGGGGTCGGTTCTGCGATCAACAGCGCTCCAGTTGAGAATCGCCGGCGCGAATGGGATCACCATTGCCACGAAGCTGAGCGGTGGCTTCATCCGACGTGACAGGCTGATCGCGCCGAATCCGGCCCACAGTCCCCAGCAGATGAACGCCCAGAAGAAGAAGTAATCCCTTTCGCGGGCTTCGTGCAGAGCGTTCGCGGGAAGAATTCCCTCTCCGAACGTCGGTCCCGCTTTGAGGTTGAGATAAATCACCACTCCGAGCGATGAGACCAGAAAAAGCAGCGCGAGGGCGCGCCAGCTGCGGCGGTCGGCGCTGCGATGCGCAAAAAAGCCAAAGAGCCCAACGAATGCGTAGAAAACCGAGACCGAAGTTCTCCACCAGGTGGGCGGAGCAGCCGGCGCGAGTCCTTTCGCAAACTGCCAATCGGCGTACTCGAACACATTGCCGAGCTGGAGATAAAACGGGGCCTGACGAGGCCAGAGTGAGGGCACGTCGTACTGCCGGCGAAGAATCACATCCACGAGCGCACCCAGCGTCGACGGATTGCCCTGGTTGATTGCGGGATCGTGCCGCGAGCGAATCAGCATGAACACGACACACGTCATTCCGACGATCGTAACAAAGATCGACCCGCGCAGCAGCTTGGCGAATGAATGCGCCTCCCGCCGGCCATCGACATAACGGCGCCCCACCGGCACCGCGAAATATCCGTCGCCGGTGCTGAACACAAGAAGGATCGCGCTGGGAACGACGAGCAGGGCCATGAGATGGAGCGACCATCCCAGTCCGGCGAGATAGGCGGCCAGCAGAGCCCAACGTGCGTCTGAATTCTCGCCGGCGCGATCCGCTGCCCAGAGAATCATGCAGCCGAAAAGAAGCGTGACCGCGTATACCTCGGTCTCCGTCGCGTTCAGCCATACAGTCGACATGAGTCCGGCAGCAATTCCAGCGGCTGTTCCGGCGAAACCATCGCCGGTCCACTTGGCGAACAGGCTGGTGAGAATGCCGCATCCAAAGGCGGTGCACACGGCCGACAGCAGATTGATCGAGCGCGCAAATCCAAACACGGCACCGAACATCATGCTCCAGACTTTACCGATCAGAACGTAAAGCGGAGTGCCGGGCGGGTGCGGAATTCCAAATGAATGGATGGCGGCCAGAAACTCGCCCGAATCCCAGAGCGTGACGCCTGGGGCGAGGGTGAGCATGTAGACGAACAGGAGGAGTACGGCGGTCGTCCAACCCGGCGAGGGGAATCGTCTTATCGGGAGCGCCTCGGTGAAGTGTACCGCCTCAAAATTAATTCAGCGGCTCGTGAGTTGCCCAGCAACAGGGCGGTTGACATCTTCGAATGGTGGCTCGGCCGCCGGACGATATACCTCGACGAGACTCCAGCGGCACCGTCCTGATCATTCCGCCAGGAGCTCGGACTCCTCGGGAGTCAGAGCCCACGCGGCATCGAGCGCAAGCCGGTTGGCCCGCACGCGATGCACGCGAAAAATTCGCGCGCCGGCAAAGAACGCGACGACGTTGACTCCAACCGTCGTCATGTCGCGGTCGTCGTTCGAGATCAATTGGGGAGCGAGCGTCGTTCCCCCTGACGCGCCTCCTGATCCGGCGGTGTAGCGAATGAGCTCGGCGATCACGCGCTTGCGCGAAGCGCCGACGAAGACTGGATAGCCGAGCGCGACGATTCGGGGCAGCTCCACGAGCGCGGCGAGCGAATGGCCGGTTCGCTTCGAGAATCCAATGCCGGGATCGAGCGCGATCCGGCCCGGATGAATCCCGGCACGTTGCGCGGTCTGAATGCTCTCCTCGAGCTCGGTGACGATCTCTCCCACCGGATCGTTGCCATAGACGGCGTTTTCGTAGCTCGCCATGTCGGCCACCGTTCCGCGCGAATGCATCAGGACGACGCTGCAGCCGGCTTCGGCGCACACGCGGGACATCTCGGGATCGAGCGACATGCCCGACACGTCGTTCACGATCGACGCACCTTCGGCCAGGGCCGCACCGGCAACCTCGGCTTTAACAGTATCGATGGAGATCGCGACATCACTCCAGCGCGAGCGTATGCCCCGGATCGCGGGGAGCACGCGCTTCAGCTCTTCGCGGGCCGAGATCGGCTTGGCGCCGGGGCGGGTCGATTCACCGCCGATGTCGATCGCGTCGGCGCCCTCGGAGATCATTCGACCCGCCTGCGCGATTGCGGCTTCGGTGGAAAAAAAGTTACCCCCGTCGCTGAAGCTGTCGGGGGTAACATTCAGGATTCCAAAGATGGTAGGCCGCTGTGACTTTGACGGCCAGGCGAAGATCACGCCGGTGCTACCTCCGGTCCTCCGAAGAGCGGCGGCTTCGACGGCTTGGGATGCATGACCGGTGTCGCCAGCGCCGGCGCCGAAGACGGCGGGCTGATTGGACGCGGCGGCAGCGTCTCACCGCGCGAGAGCGCCGCTACGTCGTCGCCCGTCAGCGTCTCGCGGTCGAGCAACGCCGCGGCGACCACGTGCAGAAGCTCCATGTTTTCCTGAAGCACCACCGTCGCGCGCGCGTATGCCTCCTTGATCACGCGCGTCACCTCGGAATCGACGAGCTGCGCAGTGCGCTCGGAAACTTCCCGGCGCGTCTGGATCTCGCGACCGAGGAAGAGCTCCTGCTCGTTGTCGCCGACAAGGATCGGCCCGATTTCGTCCGAGAGTCCCCACTGCGATACGTAGCGACGTGCGAGGCCAGTGGCCTGCTGGATGTCGCTCGCCGCGCCAGTCGTCACACGGTCCCGGCCGAATACCAGCTCCTCGGCCACGCGACCACCGTACGCCTTGACGAGATTCGCCTCGAGCTGCTCTCTCGTGACCGAGACGCGGTCGTCTTCCGGCAGCGTCCAGGCCACGCCGAGCGTGCGTCCGCGCGGAACGATGGTGACTTTGTGCAGCGGATCGTTGCCCTTCACCTTTACCGCGCAGATGGCGTGGCCACCCTCGTGATAAGCGGTGAGCTTCCGCTCCTCGTCCTTCATGACCATCGACTTCCGCTCGGCGCCCATCATCACCTTGTCCTTCGCGTCCTCGAGATCGGCCATGTACACCTTCTCGTGGTTGCGCCGGGCAGCGAGCAAGGCGCCTTCGTTCACCAGGTTTGCGAGATCGGCTCCCGCCATTCCGGGAGTTCCGCGTGCGAGCGTCGTGACGTCCACATCCTCCGCCATCGGCTTGTTGCGGATGTGCACGCGGAGAATCCCCTCGCGTCCGCGCAGGTCTGGCAAATCCACCACGATCTGCCGGTCGAAGCGGCCGGGACGCATGAGCGCCGGATCGAGAACGTCAGGCCTGTTCGTCGCGGCGATGAGGATCACGCCCTCGTTCGATTCGAACCCATCCATCTCGACCAGCAGCTGATTGAGGGTCTGTTCGCGCTCGTCGTGGCCACCGCCAAGTCCGGCCCCGCGATGGCGGCCGACGGCGTCGATCTCGTCGATGAAGATGATGCACGGCGCGTGCGCCTTGCCTTGCTCGAACAGATCGCGAACGCGACTCGCGCCAACGCCCACGAACATCTCCACGAAGTCTGAGCCCGACATCGAGAAGAAAGGACGCGCGGCTTCACCCGCGACGGCGCGGGCGAGCAGCGTCTTGCCGGTTCCTGGAGGACCGACCAGCAACGCACCCTTCGGCAGACGTCCGCCAAGCTTGGTGAACTTCTGCGGATCCATCAGGAACTCGATGATCTCCTGCAGCTCCACCTTCGCCTCGTCAGCCCCAGCAACATCGTCGAAAGTCACCTTGGGGGTGTCGCCAGTGAGCAGCTTCGCCTTGGATTTTCCGAAGCTGAATGCCTTTGCTCCTCCCGCCTGCATCGAACGGAACAGGAAGAACCAGATTCCGAAGATGAGGAGGTACGGGAAGAGGCTGATGAGGATCGTCGTCAGCGAAGCACGAGCCTCCTCCGCCTGAATCTGCACATTGTGCTCGCGGAGGCGCGCGACTTCGTCGCTCGAATTCTCCGTCGGCAGGAGAACCTTGAACTTCGAAACGAGACGGCCTTTTACCGGAACCTTTTGCTTGAACTCTCCCGTCAGCAGTCGACCGGCCTGGATGGTGACCTTGTCGATGTTGTTCGCCTGCAGCTCGTGATCGTACATCGGAGTGTAGGGAATTTCGGGCGTCGCCTCCGCGCCCTTCCCAGAAAACTGGATGATCGCGACGGGCACCAATATGACGAAAACCCAGAACGAAACGTTCTTGGAGATTCTGCTCCAGTTCGTCGGCTTCTTGGGGTTTTTGTTAGGCATCTGTATAGGCATTACAGCAAGCTCGCTATGTACGGCAAATGGCGGAAATTCTCCGCGTGATCCAACCCATATCCAACCAGAAACTCGTTCGGCGCATCAAAACCAACGAACTTCGCGTCGTACTGCAATCCTTCCGCGATCCTCTTGTGAAGCAGTGCGCAGATCTCCAATGACCTCGGATTCCGCTCTTTCAGTATAGCCATCAGACGATTCAACGTACGGCCGGAATCCACGATGTCTTCGACTAAAAGGATGTCTTTCCCTTCCAGCTCCGTTTCCGGATCGTACACCAGATTGACCGTACCGCTCGACACCGTCCCATCACCATAACTGGATGCTACGAGAAAATCGACCTGAAGCGGACGAGTGATTTGCCGAACGAGGTCACTCAGAAATATGAAGCTTCCTTTGAGCAAGCCAAGCACCAGAAGATCGCCGTCCGGATAGGCTTCGGTGATCTCGCTGCCGAGCTCCGTGACTCGCCTCGCGATCGCGGCCTCATCGAACGCGATACGCTTGACGATTCTCCCGGAAAGGCGCGGATCAGCTTTCACCCCGAGCGGTCTGACCGTGCTGCTCATGCCCGGATCTCCTGTCTGACCGACCGCCAGCGGCGCAGCAGCATGTGATCGCGCCGCATCACGATCTCGATCCCTCCGGCAAGCTGAATCGCCCCTCCCGTCGCACCCTTAATAGTAAACTCAGCGGCGCGTTGGGTTCCTCTTCGGTCCATTACCACGCTCGCGCGTGCGGCCAGGGCGGGCCACAGAACTCTGAGGGAGTCGGCGTCGTAACCCCTGAGGCTCGATCGGCTGATGCGGAGCGCGCCATCTTGCTCCGCCTCGGCTCCCACGTTGCCGGCGAGATCCTCGAGCGACCGCCGCCACGCCGCGGCTTCCCGGGCAAGCGAGAGGAGCTCCTCCGAAAACTTCGGATTCTGCTTCATGATCGACGGCAGAATGTCGAGGCGGATTCGGTTCCGCAGGTGCTTGCGGTCGCAGTTCGATGGATCCTGGACGAAGGGCACATTGTTCCGGTGAGCGTAGCTCGCCAGCGTGGCTCGGCTGATGTTCAGAAACGGCCGGACGATCTCCGATTCCGCGTACAGGCCGGCGAGTCCGCGCGGGCCGGCGTCGCGAAGAATACGCATGAAGACGGTCTCGACCTGGTCGTCCAGGTTATGCGCGGTGACGACG